>JBCCPD010000088.1:0-10533 GCA_039025075.1 Pseudomonadota bacterium
CTCGCGCCCGCGCCGGCCCCTGGCCTCCGCCGCGCCCGCCCCCGAGGACGACGACGGGGCCGGCCGGCGCCCGGCCGTCCAGCGCCGCGCATCTGGCGCTTCGGCCCGGCCGGGCCTAGGGTCCGACGACCGCAGCGAGACAGAAAGACCTGCCGGACCGCATGCTCAAGGACCTGATCGCCCGCTTCGCCCGCGCCGACGACGCGGCCCCTCTGCCGCCCGACGACGCCCGCCTGGCGCTCGCGGCTCTGATGGTGCGCGCCGCCCGCGCCGACGGGGCCTATGACGGCGTCGAGCGGAAGGCCATCGGCCATGTCCTCGCCGCCCGCCACGGGCTCGACGCGGCCGCGGCCGAGGCGCTCCTGACCGAGGCCGAGGCGGCCGAGGCCGCCGCCCCCGACACCGTGCGCTTCACCCGCCTCATAAAGCAGGCCGTCGCCTACGAGGACCGCGCCGACGTCATGCAGGCGCTCTGGACGGTCGCGCTCGCCGATGGCCGCCGAGACCCGGCCGAGGACGCCGCCCTGCGCCAGATCGCGCCCCTCATCGGCGTCTCGGACCGCGACAGCGCGCTCGCCCGCCAGCGCGCGGCCGAAGGCTGACCCCGCACACCGCAAGACATCCGAAAGACCGACCATGACCGCCGCCGCCTCCCTGCCCGCCGTCCTCTCCCGCCTCGACGCCGACCGCGAGGGGGCGCTCGATCGGCTCTTCGAACTTCTGCGCCTGCGCTCCATCTCCACCGATCCGGCCCACGCCGCCGACGTCGCCGCCACGGCCGAGGCCCTGCGCGCCCAGCTCGCCGATCTGGGCTTCGACGCCTCGGTGCGGGAGACCCCCGGCCACCCCATCGTCATCGCCCATGGCGACGCCCTCGCCGCCCCCACGGCCGCCGACGCCCCTTCGCTCCTTTTCTACGGCCACTACGACGTGCAGCCGGTCGACCCTCTGAACCTATGGGAGGCCGACCCCTTCGACCCCGCCGTCATCGAGACCGAGGACGGGGCCCAGGCCATCCGCGCCCGCGGCGCCGCCGACGACAAGGGCCAGTTCATGACCTTCGTCGAAGCCTGCCGCGCCTGGCTCGGCGAGACCGGAACCCTGCCCTGCCGCGTCTCGATCCTGCTCGAAGGCGAGGAGGAAATCGGCTCCCCGTCCCTCCGCCCCTTCCTCGAGCAGAACGTCGACGAGCTTCGCCGCGACCTCGCGCTGATCTGCGACACCGGCATGTGGGACGCGGACACCCCCGCCATCACCACCATGCTGCGCGGCCTGATGGGCGAGGAAATCACCATCAAGGCCGCGTCCCGCGATCTGCACTCGGGCGTCTACGGCTCCGCCGCCGCCAACCCCATCCGCGTGCTCGCCCGGATCCTCTCGGATCTGCATGACGACCAGGGCCGGGTCACCCTGCCCGGCTTCTACGACGGCGTGTCCGAACTGCCCCAGGGCCAGCGCGAACAGTGGGACGCGCTCGGCTTCGACGCCGACGCCTTTCTCGGCGAGGTCGGCCTCTCCCGCCCCGCCGGAGAAACCGACCGCACCGCGCTCGAACAGACCTGGTCCCGCCCCACCCTGGAGTTCAACGGCATCGAGGGCGGCTACACGGGCGACGGCTTCAAGACCGTCATCGCCGCGCAAGCCAGCGCCAAGGTCTCCTGCCGCCTCGTCGGAGAGCAGGACCCGGCCGCCCTCCGCGAGGCTCTGCGCGCCCATGTCCGCGCCCGCCTGCCGGAGGATTGCAGCGCCGACTTCCACGCCCATGGCACGGGCCCGGCGACGGTCATGGACATCTCCAACCCCGCCTTCGAGATCGCCCGTCAGGCTCTGTCGGAGGAATGGGGCAAGGAGGCCGCCTTCATCGGCTCCGGCGGCTCGATCCCCGTGGCGGGCCATTTCAAGCAGGTGCTGGACGCCGACTCCCTGCTCATCGGCTTCGGCCTGACCGACGACCGCATGCATTCCCCGAACGAGCGCTACCGCCTGCGCAGCTTCCAGCAGGGCGCGCGCAGCTGGGCGCGCATCCTCGCGGCGCTGGCCTGACCGGCGGCGGCCGGGGCCCTCGCCGCGGCCTCAATCCGCGGCGCGGCCCTTCGCGCGGCGCCCGCGTCGAGGCCGGGCGTCGCTCAGCCCTTCCTCCAGCACCCCGGTCATCGGGTGGCCGGGATGCCGCGGCGCATAGATCTCGTGCAGCCGCCGCAGCGCCCCGGGCTCGCCCTCCGCCTCCGTGCGGCCCAGAGCCCAGTCCAGAAAGATCGACCGGCAGGCCTCCGCCACGATCCCCTCGATGGCGTAGGCGTCGGCCATCAGCCCCCGCGGGTCCAGGCGGCGAAGCTCCTCGATCGTGCCGTCGTCGAGCCCGAACGCGTCCGCCATCAAGCCTCTCCTCCTGGACTGGGTCGCCCCGCAACGCATGGTCCAGAACCGCGCTCCAAGCAACCGCTTCGCGCGCCGGGCCTATCGCAGCGTCCCTGGGGCCAAGCTCTCCGCCGCCGCTTCCCAAAAGCGCCGCTCCAGCATGATCGCGGCGCCCGGGCCGTCGAACTCGACCGTCACCGCCTCGGCCGAGGCGCGGTTGGAGGTGCCGATGCGCCGCCCCGCTTCGAAGGCCAGCGAGCGCAGCGGCCATTCCAGCCCTTCGGAGCGCAGCCCCGTCACCGGCGCGGCCGGAAAAATCGACACCCGCGCCCCCGGCGCCAGCCGCGCCCGCCACGTCCGCGGCGCCAGAAAAAGAACGTCCTCCTCCCCGACCAGCACCACCGGCCGCCCGGGCGCGCGCAAAAGCGCATGCAGCGCCGCCAGCGAATGGTCGAACCGGGCGCCGAGAAACCCGGCGGCGAGCACCAGGGGCGCGTCGATCCAGGCCAGGCTCTTTTCGAGATCGGTGAAATCCTGGTCCACCGTCTCGATCACCGGCACGCCGCGCGCCTCCCACCCGGCGCGGTCCTCCAACGAATCGAGATCGCCGACGATGGCGTCGGGCTTCAACGCCCCGCCCCGCAGCCGGTTCGCCCCGCCATCCGCCGCCACCAGCCCCGCGCAGCGCGGCGCCAGCGCCTCCCGCGTCTCGGCCGAGACCGGCCCGCCGCCCAGCAGCAGCACCGGCCCGTCGAAGCGCCGCGGCGCCGGCCCCTCGTAGCGCGGCTCGGGCGCCCCCGCCGCGCTCATGAGCCCCGCTGCAGCGACGGCCGCTCCGCCAGCGCCTCGCGCCAACGCATCAGCGCGGTCATCTCCTGGGGAACCTCGATCTTCGTCACCCGCATGAAGTCGAGCGAGATGAACGCCCCGATATCGGCCAGGGAGAACGTCTCGCGCCCCAGAAACGGGCTTCGTTCCAGCCGCCGATTCATCAGCGCCAGACCCTCCAGCACCCGCGCCCGGTTCGCCTCCGACCAGGCCGGCACCTGGGTCTCCAGCTTGGCCATGGACGAGTGCGAATGCCGGAACACGAAGGCCACCGGCAGCATGAACTGGAACTCCGCCCGCCGCACCCACTGCTCGATCTTCGCGGTCTCGACGGGCGTGCGGCCCATCAGGTTCGGCTCCGGCCATAGCGCTTCCAGATAGCGGGAGATCGCCACCGTCTCCGTCAGCGTGGTCCCGTCCTCCAGCTCCAGCGCCGGCAGATGGTGCGTGTCGAATTTTTCGAGGTGCTCCGGCGCATAGTGCGCCCGCGTCGACAGGTCGATCTCCTGGGTCGGGATCACGATCCCCTTCTCCACCAGCACGGCGCGCACGCGCCGCGGGTTCGGGGCGGTCGAACAGGTCGCCAGCCGCACGGGCTTCGGGGCGTCGATCATCGCGCTCTCCCTTGTCTTTCGATCCATTATCGCCCGCCGGCGCGCCGAAGGGAAACGCCGCCTCGCCCCGCCGCCCGCGCCATGCTACCTCGGCCCCGACGCCCAGCCGGAGAGCCCGCCATGACCGATCCCGCCTTGCTAGGACGCGCCCTCGCCCAGGACATCGAGGCGCGCGTTCCGTTCCGCCACCTGACGCCGGAGGAGGCGCCGGATCTCGAGGCCGCCCACGCCATCCAGATCGAATGCGCCCGAGCGCTCGAAGCCGCACGCGGCCCGCTGGGCGGCCGCAAGATCGCCTGGAACACCCAAGCGCAGATGCAGGCCTTCGGCATCCCCGAACCGGGCGCCGGCCGCGTCTTCGCCTCCCAGATCCGCGAGACCGGCGCCCGTCTGAACGCCGCCGACTACGCCACCTTCGCCTTGGAGCCTGAGATCGCCGCCGTGCTCTCGGCCCCTCTCGCGCCCAACCCCGGCGGGCACGACCCCGCTTCCGTCGCCCCCGCCGTCGCGCTGTTCAGACCGGCTTTCGAGATCCTCGATCAGCGCGGATTCGACCCCGGCCCCAACGCCGCCGTCTCCGCCCTCGCGGCCGACATCTTCTCCGAAGGGCTGATCCTCGGCGGCCCGGGCCTCACGCCGCAGCAGCTCACCGCCTCGGCCCTGCGCTCCACCGTCTTTCAGGACGGCGAGACGATCCTCGACAAGGAGGACGCCGCCCCCATGCATCCGCTCAGCGCCGTCGCCTTCCTCGCCAACCGCTTCAACCGGCTGGGCGAAACCCTGCAGGCGGGCGAGGTCCTCCTCCTCGGCGCGCACCTGCCCCCGCACCGCATCGAGGGCGCCGCCAGCCTGCGCTTCACCTGCGGCGCGCTGGGGGAGGTCGCGTTCGAGATCGCCTGATGCCCATCCCGGACCACGCCTACCGCCACGTGCCGGAGCTGCGCGGCCGGATCACCGAGCCGGAGACGAGCTTCTTCCGCGACATGGCCCAGCGCATCCGCGACTTCGACGCCAAAGCGGAGGCGGAAGGAAGGGACCTGGGCTGGCGGCTCACCCACGCGGTGCGCGAGGACACCCGCCGCGCCGCCCTCATCGGCCGCGAAGGCCGGCCGGTCTGGGTCTTCGGCTACGGCTCGCTGATCTGGGATCCGGCCGTCGTGGTCGATGAGATCCGCCGCGGGGTGCTCGAAGGCCACCGCCGCAGCTTCTGCTTCCTCCTGGACGGCGGCCGCGGCTCGCCCGAGGCGCCGGGCCTGATGGCCGCCCTCGACGAGCATCCCGGCCACCGCTGCGAAGGCGTCGTCATGCGCATCCCCCCTGATCTCGTGGAGCAGGAGACCGAGCGCATGTGGATGCGGGAGATGATCACCGGCATCTACCGCCCCCGCTGGTTCGAGATCGCCACCCCCCAAGGCCCGGTCGAGGCGGTCACCTTCCTCGCCGATCCGGAGCATCATCGCTATGTCGGCGACATGCCGCGAACCGAGCGGGCGCGCCTGATCGCCGTCGCCGAAGGCGTGCTCGGCACCAACCGCGAATATCTCGAGAACCTGCTCTCCCAGCTCGATGCCCTCGGCCTCAAGGACCCCGAGATGTCGGAGCTGCACGCCATGGTCCTCGACGCCCGAGCGCGCTGAGCCTCTCCGCCCGCACGGCGCCCGCCTCGCGTGACCGCGCTCGGTCGAACGACTGCGCCCCGAGCGGAACGCTTGATTAACCGAACCGGCGCTATCGAAACCCGACATCGGTCGGATTTCGGAGAACGCCATGCTGTCCAACGCTTCGCTCGGCGCCAAGGTCGGGGCCGGCCTGCTCGCCGTCACCCTCGTCGGGGCGAGCGGAACCGCCTTCGGTCTCTACGCGATCTCCGCCATCGACCGGACTCTCAACGAGATCACCGACGTCGCCGCGCCGACGGTGGAGACGTCCGCGGACGTGATGAAAGCCGTGAAAGAGGCCCATAAGGTCGCGGCGGAGATCCTGGCCGATGAGGACGTCGCCTCCATCCGCCGGCGGATGGAGGAGTTCGACGCGGCGCGCCAGGACTACGACGCGGCGCTGACGGAGCTGAACGAGATCGTCGTCGACCCGGCGTTGGAAAGCACCCTCGCCACGGCGGAGCGGCAAGGAGAGGCCTTCTTCTCCGCCGCGCAGCGGATGTTCGCCGCGACCAAGGTCGAACTGGACGAAGAGCGCCTCGCCTATGACCAGCTGGCGGAGCTGGAGGCCGAAGGCGTCCGTCTGACCGAAGCCCTTAACGCCGTTTCCCAAGCCAACGAGGCCGAGATGCAGGCCGCCGAGGACGACGCCGACCGGCTGGCGGCGCTGCCGGGCACGACCCCGGCCCAGCTGAACGACCTGATCGGAGAGCTGTTCGAGCGCGACTATCCGGCAGTGGAGGCCGCCATCGAGCTCGAGGCGATCGTCGCCCTGATGGAAAGCGCGGCCCGCGAATTCATGGCGGAGGAGGACGCCGGCGCCCTCGACGCCCTCCGGGAGGAGTTCCGCGGCGACGCCGCCCGAGCGGAGGCTCATTTCGCCGTGCTGCGCGAAACCGCCGAAACCGACGCGGACCGCGCCTCGGTCGACGCGCTCGAGGACCGCTTCAACGCTTGGTTCGCCGGGGCTCAGGCCGACGAGCAGCTGTTCGACACCCACGGCGACATGCTGACCGCCGAGGCGGAGGCCGACGCGCTGGCCGAGCGGACGGACGACGCCGCCGACGCGCTCGTGGGCTCGCTCGACCAGGTGGTCTCCGCCGCCGACGCGGTCAGCGATTCGGCCGACGAGGTGGCCGGCGGCATGGTCGCCTTCGCCAACGCGGCCATGCTCGGCGCGCTCGTCGCCACGATCGCGGCGGCTTTGGGCCTCGCCCGCCTCTGCAACGTGCTGATCGGCCGCCCCGTCGACGCGCTCGCCGACGTCACCGAACGCCTGGCCGCCGGCCAGGTCGACGTGGACCTCGACGCGTCCGAGCGCGCGGACGAGGTCGGACGCATGACCAAGGCGCTGGCGGTCTTCCGCGACAACGCCTGCGCCCTGGCCGAAGCGGCGGAAAAGGACAAGCGGGCCGAGCGCGAACGCGAAGCGGCGGCGGAGCGCCGCAAGCTCGCCGAGGAGATCGCCGACGTGGTCGGCGCCGCCGTGCAGGGCGATTTCGGCCGACGCATGTCCGACGCCTTCACGTTGGAGGACACGCGCGACACCGCCGCCAAGCTCAACGACCTCATGAAGGTCACTCAGCATGGGCTGGACGCCATCCGCGCGGCCCTGCGCGCCCTCGCCGACGCCGATCTCACCCACCGCGTCGACCGGGGCCTCGCCGGCGCCTTCGCGCATCTGGGCAGCGACGCGGACCGCACCGCCGAAACGCTCGGCGCGCTGATCGCCGAGGTGTCGGCCGCCGCCGCGAACGTCAAGGCCGGCGCCGCCCAGATCGTCGACGGCGCCGCCGGCCTCTCCGGCCGCGCCGACAGCCAGGCCGCCTCGCTGGAGGAGACGGCGGCGGCGATGGAGCAGATGAGCTCCACCATCGCCGCCAACGCCGACTCCCTGCGCAACGCCGAAACGCTGGCCGAAACCGCCTCCGACCGCTGCGCCCAGGGCGGCGCCCAGGCGGCCGAAGCCCGCGCCAGCGTCGAGAAGATCGCCGAAAGCGTCGGCAAGGTCTCCGAGATCGTCACCGTCATCGACGGCTTCGCCTTCCAGACCAACCTGCTCGCGCTCAACGCCTCGGTGGAGGCGGCCCGCGCCGGCGAGGCCGGCAAGGGCTTCGCCGTCGTGGCCGCCGAAGTGCGCGAGCTGGCCCAAAGCTGCGCCAAGTCCGCCAAGAGCATCGGCGAGCTGATCGCCGAAAGCAGCGCCCATGTGGGCGACGGCGTGCAGAGCGTCCAGCGCACCGCCGCCTCGCTCGAGGCGATCAACGCCGCCGCCGACGAGCTCGCCGCCGCGGTCAAGACGGTCGCCACCGCCGGGCGAGAGCAGTCCCAGGGCGTCGAGGAGGTCAGCCAGGCGGTCCAGCAGATGGACCAGGACACCCAGCAGAACGCGGCGATGGCCGAAAGCTTCTCCCGCGCCTCGGCCTCGCTCGACGCGGAGGTCGACGTCGTCGCCGCCGCCATGGGACGGTTCCGCCTGGCCGGCTCCGACGCCCGGCCCCGGACCGAGCCAAGGGCCGACGCCGCCTGAAGCCTCGAGCACATAGGCGCGGCGGCTGCCCCGCGCCCGCCGGTCAGACCGAAAACCCGCCGAGCTTCGTCTCCAAATACTCGTGCAGCCCTTCGGCGGCGCCCTCGCGCCCCATGCCGCTGTCCTTCATGCCTCCGAAGGGCGCGGCGGCGGAGGTCGGGTTGATGTCGTTGATCCCCACGATCCCGAAGCGCAGTCCCTCGAACAGCCGCATCGCCCGGCTCAGGTTCTGCGTGTAGACATAGGCGGCGAGCCCGTACTCGGTGTCGTTCGCCATCGCCAGCACGTCGTCCTCGTCCGACCACGCGACCACCGGCGCCACCGGCCCGAAGGTCTCCTCGCGGTAGATCCTCATCTCGGGCGTCACCCGGGCCAGCACCGTCGGCGCGTAGAAATGCCCCCGCTCCAACCCGCCGCTCTCCAGCCGCGCGCCGCCGGTCACGACCTGCGCCCCCTTCGCCTCCGCATCCCGCACCTGAGCGTCCACCTTGGCGATGGCCGCGTCGTTCACCAGCGGGCCGATAGCGACCCCCTCCTCGAACCCGCTGCCGGCCTTCATCCTGCCGGTCCGCGCCGCCATCTCCGCCGTGAACGCCTCCGCGATGTCCTCATGCACCAGGAACCGGTTCGGAGAGATGCAGGCCTGCCCGGTATTGAGGAACTTCACCAGCCCCGCGCCCTTGGCGGCATGCACCGGGTCCGCGTCCTTGCAGACGATGAACGGCGCGTGCCCGCCCAGCTCCAGGCTGATGCGCTTCATCCGCCCCGCCGCCTCTCCGGCCAGTTTCTTGCCGACCGCCGTGGAGCCGGTGAAGGTCAGCTTCCGCACCGCCGGATGGCTGACGAAAACCTCCCCGATCGGCCGCGGATCCAGCGCCGTCACCAGGTTCGCCACCCCCGGCGGCAACCCCGCCTCCTCGAAGATGCGGAACATGGCGAGCGCGCACATCGGCGTCGCCTCCGCCGGCTTCAGCACCGCGGTGCAGCCCGCCGCCAGCGCCGGCCCCAGCTTCCGCGTGATCATGGAGATCGGGTAGTTCCAAGGCGTCACCGCCGCCACCACGCCCACCGGCTGGCGCAGCACGAAGAACCGCTGATCCGCGCGGGCCGAGGGCAGAATCTCTCCGCCCGACCGCTTCGCTTCCTCCGCGAACCACTGAAGGAAGTCGGCCCCGTAGCCGACTTCGTTGCGCGCCGCGCGCAGAGGTTTCCCCTGCTCCTCGGTCATGGTGCGGGCCAGGTCCTCGCGCCGCTCCATCATCAGGGCATGGGCGCGCATCAGCAGCGCGGCGCGCTGATAGGCGGTGGTCCCGGCCCAGGCGTCGAAGGCCCGCGCCGCCGCCTCCACCGCGTCGCGCGCGTCCTCGGCGCCGCCGTCGGGCACGTCGCCGATCACCGCGCCGCTCGCCGGGTCCGTCACCTCGAACCGCTTGCCGCCCCGCGCCTCGCGCCACTCGCCGTCGATGAACATGGCCGTCCTCCCTGCCGCGCCTCAGGCCCCCGCTATGGGCGAGCGCCCCCGGCGGCGCAACCGCTCCGCCCGGTCGAGCCGCAACGCCGCGATCGCCGTCGCCAGCCCCACGACGCCGATCCCCGCCAGCAGCGTCAGCATCCGCTCCGCCGGCGCCTCCCCGACGATCCAGGCCGTCGCCAGGCCCGTCAGCACCGCCCCGCCCGTCACCGACATCGCCGCCGTCAGGCCGGAGGCCGCCGCCGCCAGGTCCGGCCGCACGCTCATCGCGCCGGAGAGCGAGCCCGGAACCCCGATCCCGTTCCCGAACCCAACCAGTATCGCGAAGCCGAAGACCGCCTCATCGGGCCCCAGGTCGAGCGCCAGCCAGATCAGCCCCGCCCCCGGACCGATGATGGACAGGACCCGCCCGGCGAGGATCAGCCCGCCCGGAGGCGCTCGCCGCGCCAGCCGCGCCGCCGAGAAGCTGCCCGTCAGAAACCCGAAAGTGATCGCCCCGGTCCACATCCCCGCCTCGGCGGCCGAGGCGCCCATGGCCGTCGCCGCCAAGGGCGCGCCCGCCACATAGACGTAGAAGGACCCTCGCCCCAACGCGACGCAGGCCGAATGGGCCGCGAACCGCCCCGAGACCAGCAGCGCGCCCATCGCCCGCCGCAGCGCCGCGCCGCTTTGCGCGACGGCCCCCCTCGGCCGCGTCTCCCCCAAATCGACCAGGCACAGCGCCCAGGCCGCCGCGCCCAGCCCCGCCAGAGCCCAGAAGCACGCCCGCCAGCCGTAAAGCTCGGTCAGCAGCCCGCCCGCCACCGGCCCCAGCATCGGCGCCACGGCCATGGACCCGCTGATCAGCCCGATCAGCCCCGCCGCGCCCCGCTCCCCCTTGATGTCCCGCGCGATGGCCATCGTCACCGCCGAGCCCAGGATCGAGCCCGCCTGCAGCATCCGAAACCCCAGAAACGTCCAGATGTCGGGGGCCAGAGCGCTCCCGGCCGAGGCCAGGGCGAAAACCCCCATCGACCACAACAGCACCGGCCGCCGCCCGAACCTGTCGGCGAGCGGCGCCACGACCACCAGCAC
>JBCCPD010000089.1:0-10518 GCA_039025075.1 Pseudomonadota bacterium
CTCCCGCTCGGCCAGCAGCCGGCCGCCCAGCAAAAAATCCTCCTCGGCGAGCACCACGCGCAGGCCCGCCCGCGCGCCCTCCCGCGCCGCCATCAGCCCCGCCGGCCCCGCGCCGATGACCAGCAGGTCGCAGTCCCGCGTACGCTTCTCCGCAGGGTCCGGGTCCGCCCGCCCGCTCAGCCGTCCCAGGCCGGCGGCATTGCGGATCAATGGCTCGTACACCTTCTCCCAGAACGCCTTCGGCCACATGAAGGTCTTGTAGTAGAACCCCGCGCCCAGCAGCGGCTTCGCAAGATCCGCCGCCGCGCCCGCATCGACGCTCAGCAGGGGCCAGCGGTTCTGGCTGGCCAGCCGCAGCCCGGGCCGAGCCTCCTGCACCGTCGCCCGCACGTTCGGCTCGTGCCGCGAGCCGCGCCCCACGCCCACCAGAGCGTTCGGCTCCTCCGCCCCGGCCGAAAAAATCCCGCGCGGCCTGTGATGCTTGAAGCTGCGCGCCACCAGCCGCTCCCCGGCCGCCAGCAGCGCCGAGGCGACCGTGTCCCCCGGATGCGCCGGGATCCTGCGCCCGTCGAAGCGGATCTCGAAGGTCTCGGACCGGTCGATCAGGCCCCCTTTCGAAAGCCTCATCGCGCCGCGTCCCGCGCCAGCTCCACGGACAGGATCTGCTGAGTGACCGTGTCCCGCGTCACCACCAGAAGGCTGCGGTCGCCCTGCTCATGGAACCACAGTTCCCGGTGCGGCCCGGCGGGATTGGCGCGCAGGTGCTGATACGCGTGGAACCGCTCGATCGCCGCCGCCTCCGGCGCGCCGGGCGGGCCGGCCTCGGGCCGGTCCAGCAGCGACGCGTCGCCGAGATACACGAACTCCGAGGCGTCGCGCGGCCCCAGCAGCGGATGCGGCAGGATCATCGCGCCCGCGCCCCTTTCAATGCAGGTTGGGCGTCGCCCCGACGCCCTTCTCGTCGATCACTCGGCCGGTGCGGAACCGGTCCAGCCGGAACGCCTCCGCCGTCGGATGCGGCCGCCCGGTCGCGATCAGATGCGCGAAACAAAAACCCGAGGCCGGCGTCGCCTTGAACCCGCCATAGCACCAGCCCGCGTTCAGCCAGAGGCCCGGCTTCGGCCCTTCGTCGATGATGGGCGAGCCGTCCATGCTCATGTCCATGATGCCCCCCCAGTTCCGCAGAACCTTGGCCTTGCCGATCATCGGCATCAGCGCCATCGCCGCCTCGCAGACGTCCTCGGCCACCTCGAGGCCCCCGCGCTGCGCGTAGGAGTTCCACCCGTCGATGTCCCCGCCGAAGACGAGCCCGCCCTTGTCCGATTGGGACACGTAAAAGTGCCCGGCGCCGAAGGTGATCACCCCCGGGATGATCGGCTTGAGCCCCTCCGACACGAAGGCCTGCAGCACATGGCTCTCGATCGGCAGCCGCTCGACCCCCGCGCGCGCCATGACCCGCCCGGTGGAGCCCGCCACGGCCACCGCCGTCTTCCCGGCCCGGATCGTCCCTTGCGTGGTCTCCACCCCGACGATCCGCCCGTTCTCCTCCAGAAACTCGACCACCTCGCAGTTCTGAATGAGGTCCACGCCCCGCGCATCCGCCGCGCGGGCATAGCCCCACACCACCGCGTCATGCCGCGCCGTCCCCCCGCGCCGCTGCAGCAGCCCCGCCTTGATCGGAAACCGCGCGTTGCCGAAGTCGAGGAACGGCGCGAGCTTCCGCACCCCCGCCCGATCCAGCAGCTCCGCATCGGCGCCGTGCAGGATCATCGCGTTGCCCCGCCGCGCGTAAGCGTCCCGCTGGGCGTCCGAATGCGCCAGGTTCAAAACCCCCCGCTGGCTCACCATCGCGTTGTAGTTGACGTCCTGCTCCAGCCCCTCCCACAGCTTCAAGGAGAGCTCATAAAAAGCCTCGTTCCCCGGCAGCATGTAGTTGGAGCGGATGATGGTCGTGTTCCGCCCTGCATTCCCCCCGCCGAGCCACCCCTTCTCCAGCACCGCGACATTGGTCACGCCGTGCTCCTTGGCGAGGTAGTGGGCCGTGGCGAGCCCATGCCCGCCGCCCCCGACGATCACCACGTCGTAGGCGGGCTTGGGCGCGGGGGAGCGCCAGACCTTGGGCCAAGGCCGTTTCGTCAGGGCGCGCGACAGCAGCGCGAAGCCGGAATACCGCATGGCCCGAAGGCTAGTCCCGCCACGCGCGCGGCGGCAGTGTCGAAACCGACGCAGGGCGCCGCGAACGGGGACCGCTGCGCTCGGCCGAAGGGGGGGATCGACCCCCCCTCCGCCCGTCTCGGCGCCTTCGCGCGCCTCCGCCGCGGGGCCGAAGGCGGTCCGCCGAGCGTCAACCTCTCCTTAACCCCGGTCCGACGCCGTCGGCACACCCGCGGCGCCCCTGCGGGACCGATGCGGCGCGCGCGCGGCAGGATCCGTGCACCGTCGGGGCGCCGCCCGTGCACGTTCCGCGCACCCTTGCGGCACGCGCCGCCGCGCCTCTCGGCCGCCTCGACGCGCGCGCCGACCCCTCCGCCCGTCTCGGCGCCGCCGCGCGCCTCCGCCGCGGGGCCGAAGGCGGTCCGCCGAGCGTCAACCTCTCCTTAACCCTCGTCCGACGCTGTCGGCACAACCGCGGCGCCCCTGCGGGACCGATGCGGCGCGCGCGCGGCAGGATCCGTGCGCCGCCGGTGCGCCGCCCGTGCACGCTCCGCGCACCCTTGCGGCACGCGCCGCCGCGCCCCTCGGCCGCCCCGACGGGCTTGCCGACCCCACCGCCCGACGCCGTTCGCGAGTCCCCATGCCGGCGCCGCGCCTTGACCGGTTTCCGCATCGCAACGCATGCTCTCCGCATCGGAGCTCCATGCCCCCCGAGAGGCACCCCATGACCGCGAACCGATCCGCCGTGCTCCACAGAAACCTGCGCGTCGACCCGCCCGTGGCGGTCCGCGGCGACGGAGCCTGGATCATCGAGGCCGGCGGGCGCCGGGTCTTCGACGGCTGCGGCGGGGCGGCGGTCAGCTGCCTCGGCCACTCCCATCCCAAGGTGATCGAGGCGATCCGGCGCCAGGTCGGCCAGCTCGCCTTCGTGCACTCGGGCGCCTTCACCTCGGAGCCGGCGGAAGCCCTCGCGCGCCACCTCGTGGACCGAGCGCCCCAAGGCTTCGGGAACGGAGCGACGATGTTCCTCGGATCCGGCTCCGAAGCCATGGAAGCGGCGCTGAAGCTGGCCCGCCAGTACTGGATCGAGAAGGGCGAGCCGTCCCGCGGCCGCATCATCGCCCGCGACATGGCCTATCACGGCAACACGCTGGGGGCCCTCGCCGCGGGCGGCCATGCCGGACGCCGCGCGCCCTATGCGCCTCTGCTCATCGACGTGGCCCGCATCCCCGCATGCCACGCCTATCGCGGACGAGCCGAGGACGAGACGCCCGAGGACTACGGCCGCCGCATGGCCGATGCGCTGGAGGCCGAAATCGCCGTTCTGGGCCCCGAAAACGTCTGCGCCTTCGTGGTCGAGCCGGTCGGAGGCGCCACCATGGGCTGCGTCCCCCCCGCCCCCGGCTACTTCCGGCGGCTGCGGGAGATCTGCGACCGGCACGGCGTTCTGATGATCGCCGACGAGGTCATGTGCGGCATGGGCCGCACCGGCACCCTCTTCGCCATGGAGCAGGAAGGGGTGACCGCCGACCTCTACGTCATCGCCAAGGGTCTGGGCGCCGGCTATCAGCCCATCGCCGGCATGATGGTCTGCGAGACGGTGCTCGACGCGATCCGCGGCGGCTCCGGCGCCTTGGCCAACGGGCACACCTACATGAGCCATCCCGCCGCCTGCGCCGGCGCCCTCGCGGTGCTCGAGACCATCGAGGAAGAGGGGCTGCTGGAGGCCGTGAACCGCTTGGGCGCCCGCCTGCGCGCGGGCCTCGAAAGCCGGCTGGGCGCGCACCCCCAAGTGGGCGACATCCGCGGCCGCGGCCTGTTCCAAGCCTTCGAGATCGTCGCCGACCGCGGCTCGAAGTCGCCCTTTCCGCCCGCGGCCGGGATCGCGGCGCGCTTCAAGCAGGAGGCTCTGGCGGCCGGCCTTCTATGCTATCCCAGCGCCGGCGGCGTGGACGGGACTCAAGGGGACCACGTTCTGCTGGCCCCGCCCTTCATCAGCCGCGAGGCGGACATCGACTTCGTGGCGGATGTCTGCGCCGCGACGCTCGACCGGGTTTTGGATCGGGCGGCGGCGTAGGCGCACGCCCGGCCTAGCCATCCCTCTCGACGCTGAGGGCGGGTGGGCCGGGCCTTGGCCCAGGGGGCCAGGGCGTCGCAGCGACGCCCAGCGCGGCGAGCGGACCGTCGATCCGCGCCAGTCGGCGTTTCCCAGCGATGGCCGCGAAGTCGTCGTTGCCGCGGCGCGCCGAAGGCTGGACGCGGTCCCGTCGGTCCCGGACATCGCTTGCGAGGACGCTGGTCGCCCGCAACCGCGCCGCAAGCCGGTCGGCCGGAGAGGGACCGCATCGCCGATCACTCAGATGTGTTTGGGGCGCCGTCCGCACGACAAGATCGAGCCGATGCGTCGACCTCTCGAAGATGCGGCCGGCCGTCGGCTCCGGCGACGGCGCGCGACCAAAGAGCACCACGCAAACCTTTGCGACCCCTCGGACATCGCCGCCGTGAGCGAGGACGCGTCGCGCCGCGACAAGCGCGCGCAACCTCGGCCCGGCGGGTTGCTCGCCCGCTTCGCACCGGCGCCCTGGGCGGCGGAGCCGATCCGCGAACCATTCCATCTGCCGGCAAGCGATTGGCCCCTCGGAGGATGGTTTTCACTCGCGAGAACCTATGTCGCGTTTCGAAACGATACTGTCCGAGATCAGCCCGAGCTCTTTCCGATCATGCCTCGACGCAAGCCGCTTTCAGGATCCGCCGCCGCGCTCGCCGCTTTGCGCCGCGAGGCCGCCAAGGGCGGCGAGGGTCCTGACGGCCGTCTTCCCGCGGTCGCGGCGCTGGCCGCGCGCGACGGCCTGGATCGTCGGTCCGTGCGGCGCGCGCTCGAGGTGCTCGAGGCTGAAGGCTCGGTCTGGCGCGGGGCCGGCGACGCCCTCTTCCTCGCCCCGGCCGCGCGGTTGGAAGACGACGCTCCCTGGGTCGGCGACGAGCTGCAGGAAGCCCGCCTCATGCTGGAGCCTCGGCTCGCCGCCCTGGCGGCGGAGCGGGCGGGTCCGGCGGATGTGGCGCGGCTGCGGGGCCTGGCGGCGCGGGTCGCGTCGGCGGCCGACGCCGACGGGCTCGGCCTTTGGGATGCGGCGCTGCACCGCGCGATCGCGCGGGCCGCGCGCAATCCGTGGCTGCTCAACGCCTACATGGCTCTGGATGAGCGCCGCGCCGTCGCCGTGCCGCCGGCGCTCGCCTCGCGCCGCACGCCGGTCGAAGCGGCGTGGAGCGACGCGGCCGCGCAAGAGCATCGCGACGTGATCGACGCCGTCGCCGCCCGCGACCCCGACGCCGCGGAGGCGGCCATGCGCGCCCATCTTGTCAGCTCGCGCGAGCGCCTCGCGGCCGCCCTTGGACTCGCGCCTGAGAGCGCGGCCCAGGCCTGAACCCGACGTCGCCGCCCGTCGCGAGGCGCCGGACGAGACGCGCCGTCGTCGACCTGCCGGCCGCCCCGCCCTTGACCCCGCCGGGCTCAGCGGCAAGGTCGCGATGCCGCCCCCGTCGCCCCGCGCCCGAGGATCCTGCGCCCATGCGGTTCACCACCCGTCCCGAGATCAAGGGCCGCTTCGGCGTCTGCGCCTCCACCCACTGGATCGCCACGGGCGTCGGCATGTCGGTGCTGGAGCGCGGCGGCAACGCCGCCGACGCCGCCGTCGCCATGGGGTTTGTTCTCACGATCGTGGAGCCTCACCTGTGCGGCGTCGGCGGGGATCTGCCGCTCTTGCTGTGGCGGGCCGAGGACGAGGCGCCGAAGGTGCTCTGCGCCCAGGGTCCGGCCCCCGCCGGCGCCACGATCGCGCGCATGACCGACGAGGGCCTGACCCGCATCCCCGGCTCCGGCCTCCTGGCTACGGTGATCCCCGGCGCCATGGAAGGCTGGCTGATGCTGGCGCAGGAGCATGGCACCTGGGAGCTGGCGGACCTGCTCGCCCCCGCCATCGCCTACGCCCGCGACGGCCACCCGATCCTGCCCGGCGCCGCCGCCGTAATCGCGGGGCTGGAGACCTTCTTCACCGCCGAATGGCCAACCAGCGCCGCCGTCTGGCTGCCGGGCGGCAAGGCGCCCCAGCCCTGGCAGGAGATCCGCAACCCCAAGCTCGCCGAAACTTTGGAGCGCATCGTCGCCGAAGGCGCCGGAGCCCGCACGCGCGAGGCCCGCATCCAAGGCTCGCGCGACGCCGTGATGCGCGGCTTCGTGGCCGAGGCGCTGGGCGCCTTCGCCACGCAGACCGAGGCCATGGACGCCACCGGCGCCCGCCGCCGCGGCGTCCTGACGGCGGAGGACATGGCCGGCTGGCAAGCCTTCTGGGAAGCGCCGCTATCGCGCGCCCATCGCGAATGGGAGGTCTTCAAGACCGGCCCCTGGGGCCAGGGTCCGGTGCTGCTGCAAGCGCTCGGCATCGCCGAGGCGGCGGGGATCGAGGCGCACGACCCCGGCTCCGCCGAGCACGTCCACCTCGTGCTGGAGGCCATGAAGCTCGCCTGTGCGGACCGCGAGGCCTACTATGGCGACAGCGCGCCCGTGCCCATGGATGCTCTGCTGGACCCCGCCCACGCCGCCTCCCGCGCGGCGCTGATCGGCGAGGCCGCCTCGCTGGAACAACGCCCCAGCCGCCTGCCGGGCCATCAGGCGTGGGCCGACGCCGCCATCGCCCGCGCGGTCGAGGAGATCGAGGCCGCAGGCGCCGGCTCCGGCGAGCCCACCATGGCCGACATGGCCCGCGCCACGCTCCCCGCCTCGACGTTGCCCAAGCCGGCACCGACCCAGTCCGGCGACACCGTCCACATCGACGTGATCGACCGCGACGGGCTGATGATCTCCGCCACGCCTTCGGGCGGTTGGCTCCAGAGCTCTCCGATCGTGCCCGCGCTGGGCTTCGCGCTCAACACCCGCGCCCAGATGTTCTGGCTGGAGGAGGGGCTGGCCAGTTCGCTGAAGCCCGGCGCGCGGCCGCGCACCACGCTCTCGCCCTCCATGGCGCGGGGGCCGGACGGAACCCGCTACGCCTTCGGCACGCCCGGCGGCGATCAGCAGGACCAGTGGCAGCTGGCGCTGCTCCTGCGCCTGATGGCGGGCGAGGCGGACCTGCAGGCCGCCATCGACGCGCCGCTGTTCCACACCACCCATTTCCAAGGCAGCTTTTGGCCCCGCGCGGCCGAGCCGGGCCGCGTGCTGGCCGAAGGCCGCCTGGGCGAGGAGGTCCTCGACGCCCTGCGCGCCCGCCGCCATCGCCTGGACGTCCCCGGCGATTGGAGCCTCGGCCGCCTCACCGCCGCCGCGCGCGCCCCCGATGGCCGCCTGCGCGCCGGGGCGACGCCGCGCCTGATGCAGGCCTACGCCGCCGGTCGCTGAGCGCCGCCCCGGCCGTCCCGCCCGGACCCTGCCGCGCGCGAGCGACGCTCGCGGTTTTCCGCTTGCGGAAAACCCGGGGGGCGTCGCCCCCCGGCGCGGCGCCGCCGAGCGCCTTTCGCCAACCGCCTTTCCCCGGCGCCCGCGCCGCGCTAGGGCGGGCGGACGCCGCAGACCGGAGCCCGCCATGACCTACGCCTTTCCCGACAGGCAGACCGCCGCCCGCCTCGCCGCCCGCATGCTGCTGGAGGTCGAGGCCGTGCACTTCCGCGCCGACGAGCCCTACATCCTCACCTCCGGCCTCGCCTCCCCGGTCTACATCGACTGCCGCAAGCTGATCTCCTTCCCGCGCGTCCGCTCCGCCCTGATGGATTTCGCCGTCGCGCGGCTGATGGAGGACGCCGGGTTCGAGCGCTTCGGCGCCGTCGCCGGGGGGGAGACCGCCGGCATCCCCTTCGCCGCCTGGATCGCCGAGCGTCTGCAGCTGCCCATGCTCTACGTGCGCAAGAAGCCCAAGGGCTTCGGTCGCGACGCCCAGATCGAAGGGCGCCTGCGCGAGGGCGATAACGTCCTGCTGGTGGAGGATCTGACCACCGACGGCGGCTCCAAGCTCAAGTTCGCCGAGGCGCTGCGCAGCGCGGGCGCCGAGGTCACCGACACCGTGGTGATCTTCTACTACGACGTCTTCCCGGACGCCGTCGGCAAGCTGGCCGAGCACGGCCTGACCCTGCACGCGCTCGCCACCTGGCGCGACGTGCTGCGCGAGGCGCGGGCCGAGGACGCCCCGGGCGCCCGCTTCGACGCCGCCACGCTCGACGCGGTCGAGGCCTTTCTCGCCGATCCCTACGGCTGGTCGGCGGCCCATGGCGGCAAGGCCGGGCCCGGCTGAGCCCCCTGCGCGCCGATCCCGTCGCTACGGGCGCGGGCGCTGCCCGCGCGACGGGGCGGGTGCGGCGGGAGGGGGTGCGACGCCCTCAGGGCGCCAGCCAGACGCCTTCCCACCCTTCATGGCGCGAAAATCGTGCGCGCCGATGCACGTCGGCGCCGAGGTGCAGGGTTTCGATCACGTGGACGGCGGCGAGAAGCACGGCGAAACGCGCCTCGCTCGGCGTCGCGTCATGGGCCTCGGGCGAGGCTAGAGGCCGGCCCGGCGCCGGCGTTCCGCCATAGGCGCGTCGAGACCCCTGCGGCACCTTCGCCCATCGCTCGGCCACGGCGGCGCCGCTCAGCGCCTCCACCCGCGCCGAAAGCCGCATCTGCAGCTTCAGCCGCGGATCCCAGACATGCAGGCTCGCCCGGGGGTCGGCCGCCAGCTCCGCGACCTTGGCCGAGGCGAGATCCGTATGCATTTCCAGCATGTCCGCCGCCGGGTCGCAGCCGCGCAGGACCACCGTCCGAGCCTGCGGCACGCCGTCGAGCCCGATCGAGCACAGCGTCGGGTGCCGCGTGGCGCAGCGCCGATCCGCCACGCCGCGGCCCAGCCGCGACCAGACCTGGCCGAGCGTGCCCTCCAGCGTTTCCTGCCATGCCGACATGTCCGCCCCCGCCAAGCCGCGCCGAGACGCGCCAGATGGCCCGCCGCCCCGCGCCGTCCACCCCGCCGCGTCCACCCCGGCCGTTGACGAGCGCCGCCCCCTCGCCTATCCCGGCGCTCCGGCGCGGGCGTGATGTAGTGGTAGCCTGTCAGCCTTCCAAGCTGAACGTGCGGGTTCGATTCCCGCCGCCCGCTCCACCGCCTCCGGCCCAGGCTTCACCGGTTGTTCAGCCGACGCTCTCTACCCGTGAGGCTGAGGGGAACGCGGACCCGGGGGGCCGCCGCATGCCGCACCGAACGCTTCATTTCATCGCGACCGCCGCTTGGGCGTCGGCCGTTCTCGCCGCGCCGGCCTCGGCGTTCACCGTCTCCGCCGGGGCGTCGGTCGCCATCGGCGAAGGCGCAGGTCCCGTGGCCGGCGGCCTCAACATCTACACGGTCGAAGTCTTCCCGGGAACCGCCGAGCTCGTCGGCTTCGGCGTCACTAGTCCGGACACGACCCGGATCCGCATCGGCCCCTCTGACGGGTCGCTCAACGGGTCGGACGCCTTCGGTCTGGTCAGCATCGACGGGGCGCCGACATTCGACTTCTGGTCCGGCTGGATCCTCGATCAAGCCGAGTGGTCGACCTTTCAGATCGTCACCGTCGACGGCGCGGTGGGCGGAGGCCCGACCTTGGAGGCGCTCTTCGGTCCCTGGACCTTCGGCTCGGACGTGGTGAACTGGTATCAGATCGAGGACGCCCGCCCTGCGCAGCCGGATGCGCTGGTGGAGGGTTTCTTCTTCGATGGGACGCCCAATTCCACGGCGCTCGCGGTGCTGAGGGTCGACCAGGGCGCGGTGATCACGGATCGGTTCGAGCTGCTGGCGGGCGGTGGAGCGGGTGGCGGCGGCGCGGGCGGAGGGGGCGCGAGCGCCCCGGTCCCGGCGCCGGCCGCGCTGCCCCTTCTCGTGGGGGCGCTCGGCGTCCTCGGGGCCCTTCGCGCGCGCCTCAGGGCCTGATCGAAGCGCATCGAGCGCCGCGTCCGCGCCGCCGCGCGACCGGCCCGGAACGCGCCGCGCGGCGGAGCGCATCCTTGCCTGTTGCCCTGCGCCTGAAAAATCCCTAAGCCCCCGCGCGAACGTAACCAGGGGCCGCCCGTTTCGTCTCCGGCCCGGCAGACATGGGACCATCGCGATGGCGAAGGAAAATTTCGAGCGCAACAAGCCGCACGTGAACGTCGGCACGATCGGCCACGTGGACCACGGCAAGACGACGCTGACCGCGGCGATCACCAAGTATTTCGGCGACTTCAAGGCCTATGACCAGATCGACGCGGCGCCCGAGGAGAAGGCCCGCGGCATCACGATCTCGACGGCGCACGTCGAATACGAGACCGACAACCGCCACTACGCCCATGTCGACTGCCCCGGCCACGCCGACTACGTGAAGAACATGATC
>JBCCPD010000090.1:0-10492 GCA_039025075.1 Pseudomonadota bacterium
CAAAGTCTCATGCGAAAATCGTTCGAAGCCGGGCTTCGAGGGTGATCCGCATCAAGGACGGCGGCGTATCACAGCCGAATGCACAAGGCAGGTGACGAAAAACATGTCCCGCAAACGACCGAGCGATGATGTTCTGGCGGATTACGCCGGGGGCGCTTTGACGCCCGGCCTGTCGCTGCTCGTCGCGTCCCATCTCACATTCGATGCGGAGAGCCGTCGCCGGGTGGCCGGGTTCGAAGCCATCGGCGGCGTCATGCTGGCCGATGAAGCGCCGATGGAGCCGCCCGCCCTGAACGACGTGCTCGAGCGTCTCAACGGCCAGGTGGCGAGCTTCGCCGAGGCGACCCCCGACGCGGCCGACCATGGCGGGTCCATCGTCCTCGACGAGGGTCCGCGTCCGGTCTTCCCCGCCCCCTTGCGAAAGGAACTGGGCGTGGACGCCGAGGGCGTGGCCTGGAAGTTCCGGTTTCCGGGCGTCTCCGAATACGAGCTCGACGGTTTCGACGGCGAAGCGGTGTCGCTGCTGCGCGCCAAGCCCGGCGCGCCCCTGCTGTCCCACACCCATTCGGGCGTCGAGACGACGCTGGTCCTCTCCGGCCAGCTGCAGGATCGGGACGAGGTCTTCGGCCCGGGCGACGTCTCCATCGCAACCGACGAGGACGACCACCGCCCCAGGATCATCGGCGATCAGCCGTGCATCTGCCTCATCGTGATGAGCGGGGAGCTTCGCTTCACCGGCACGTTCTCCCGCGCGCTGAACCTCCTCGCGGAGTAGGACCCATGACCATGACCCGGCGCCGCGCGCTCGGGACCGGCATCGCCGCCGCGGCCGCGGCGGGGCTGACCCCGATGTCCTCGTTGGCCTCCGCCGGCTCGGCCACGCGGCGCTTCGAGGTGCTGCGCGGCGGCGATCCGATCGGAGAGCACGTGACCACCGTCACCTCCCTGGGCGACTCCCAGGTGCAGGTCGGCGTCACCGTAAAGCTCGCGGTCAAGATCCTCGGCATCACCGCCTATCGCTATGAAATGCAGGTGGAGGAGCGTTGGACCGACGGCCGCCTCGACCGCCTGATCAGCGAGACCAACGACGACGGAACCGCCGAGCGGGCGGATGTCCGCCGGGAAAACGACGTTCTCATCTCCTCAGGCACCTGGACGGGGCAGATCGCCGGGCCCGCGGCGACAACAACCTACTGGTCGCCCGAATTCCTCGACCGCCCCACCTGGATCTCCACCCAAAGCGGAGAGCCGCTGAGCGTGGCGCTGACCCGCCAGGGCGAGGAGGAGATCGAAGGTCTCGGCCGCCGCTTCACCGCCCAGCGCTGGCGCGCCACCGGCGACCTGCCCGTCACGCTCTTCTTCGACGACCGCAACGAGTGGATGGGCAACGCCTTCGACGCCGGCGGGACCGAGGCGCGGTTCCGCGCCACGTCGGAGACCGGGCCGCTCGCCCCGCTCTGGACGGCGGCCTGACCTCCGGCGCCGACCGCCCGATCCCACCGCCGGTCCGCTGACGGATCGGCTCGACCGAACGGACCCCCCAATGAACGTCTTCAATCGGATCGTCCGTCCCGCGGACGGCGCGGCCTGGGTCACCGGCGCCTCGGGCGGCATCGGCCGCGCGCTCACGCTGGCCCTGGTCGACCGCGGCTGGACCGTGCACGCCACCGCCCGCTCCGCCGAAAAGCTGGAAGCCTTGGCGGCGGAGCGGCCCGGCAAGATCATCCCCCGGCCCGCCGACGTTCTGGATCGGGAGGCTATGGCCCGCATCGTGGATCAGATCGCCGCCGACGGCCCCCTGGCGCTCGTCGTGCTCAACGCCGGCATCTACATCCCCATGCGCGCGCGGGAGTTCGACGCCGAAAAGGCCGCCCGGACCTTCGACGTGAACCTCACGGGCGTCGCCAACGGGCTCGACCCGGCGCTCAAGCACATGATCGGCCGCCAGGCGGGGCACGTGGCGGTCACCGCCTCCGTCGCCGGCTATCGCGGCCTGCCCGCGGCCTCGGCCTATTCCGCCACCAAGGCCGGCCTAATCGCCATGTGCGAGGCGCTGGCGCTGGACCTGATGGACGAGGGCGTGCGCATCTCCGTCGTCAATCCCGGCTTCGTGGAGACGGAGGCGACCTCCGTCAACGACTTCGAGATGCCGTTTCTGATGCAGACCGAAGAGGCCGCCCGGCGCATCGTCGAAGGGCTTGAAAAGCCGGGCTTCGAGATCGCCTTCCCCCGCCGCTTCGCCTGGTTCCTGCGCCTGATCGGACTGCTCCCCAACCAATGGTATTTCCGCGTCTGGCGCCGGATGACCCGCTGACGCGGGCGCCGCGTCGACCCGGACGCCCCCTGGCCCGCGCGGCGCCCGCGGCGCGCGGCCTCCGTTCCGCAGGTGGCCCCCGCCGCATTTGGTGGAGCGTTCGCTTCTGGCCGGCGACCTGAGGCTTTGGCGTTTTCGCCGAAGAGCTGAAGGAAGAGACGTTGCGAAGAGGGTGGAGTCCCACTCTGCGGCGTCTCCACGTCGGGTCATGGCGGCGGACGAAAACCAACCATGACCGCGCCGCCATGAAGCGGCGCGACCCATCGCGCTCCGCCATCGCCGTCGACCGACCGCCAGCTGCACCCGGCCCGTGACGATGGACGCCGCATCCACCCTGAGCTAGCCTCGCCTTGGTTCGAAAAGGGCGAACGCATGACGTCCCCACGCGACGAACACCGTCTCGCCGCCTGCATCGCCGGCAAGCCGCTCACCGGCCATGACGAGATCGGCGTGCAGCAGCGCTCCAGAAACCCTCGACCCGCCGTCTTGCCAGGCCGCAGACGCCTATCGACCCCGCGGCAAAAGCCCAAACCCGCTCGTCGGCCGGCCGTTGGATCGGTTTCCGGCGACGGCGCTCCGCATGCCCCAACGCCGCCAAGCGTCGCGCCGGCCGCCGGCCCGGCTCCACAGACCTGCCCCCGGCGTCATCGACGACCGGCGCCGGCACGCGCGCCATCGATCCAGACAAGCTCGATCCAGACAAGCTCGATCCGGACAGGCTCGATCCGGACAGGCTCGATCCGGACAGGCTCGATCCGGACTGGGAGCGCCGCCTCATGACCGTCGTGATCCACCACAACCCGGACTGCGGCACCTCCCGCAACGTCCTCGCCTTCCTGCGCGCCGGGTCGGAGCCGGTGGAGGTGATCGACTACTTGACCGAAGGATGGACCCGCCCGCAGCTGCTCGGCCTCTTCGCCGCCGCCGATCTGACGCCCCGCACGGCTCTGCGCGTCTCCAAATCGCCGGCCGAGGCGCTGGGGCTGACCGACCCGTCCGTCTCCGAAGCCGCGATCCTCGACGCGATGCTGGCGCATCCGATCCTGGTCAACCGTCCCCTCGTCTGCACGCCCAAGGGCGTGCGCCTCTGCCGGCCCAGCGAGACCGTGTTCGAGCTGATGGCGGCCCTGCCCCCCGGCCCCCTGGCGCGGGAGGACGGAAGCCTCGTGATTGACGAGAAGGATCGCCGCGTTGGGTAGACACAGCTTTGCCCCCATACGTCATACAAAATTCATACTTTATCTGGTTGCAACAAGCCACGCCGGCCACAATATCTAGCCTCAATGATATAGCCAAGGAGACTATCATGACTTCTGGCAAGCGCCCCGGCGAGAACACGGGGAAAGATGGTGGCATCTACCGAGAGCAAGGCCCCCGAGGCGGCAAAGTCGACAACTTTGCCACCGTCAGAGACAACGAGCGACTGCCCCCGACCACAAAGAGCGGCAACACTTGGGTCCGCAGCACTCGCACTCCCGACAGCAAGCGTTAACCCAAGGCCAGAGAAAGCTCCGGCCTCGGGTCGTTCGGCCGACAGTCCTCAGGCAGGCGCGAGCGCGCCCTTGGCCTTCTCCACCACCGCCGCGAACGCGTCGGGCTCGTGGATGGCGAGGTCGGACAGGACTTTGCGGTCCACCTCGATCCCCGACTTGGTCAGACCGTCGATGAAGCGGCTGTAGCTCATCGCCGGGTCCACCGCGCGGACGCCGGCGTTGATGCGCTGGATCCACAGCGCCCGGAACGTGCGCTTCTTCCGCTTGCGGTCGCGGGTCGCGTATTCCTGCGCCTTGTCGACGCTCTGCTTGGCAACGCGAAAAACGTTCTTGCGGCGGCCGGAATGGCCCTTGGCCGCGTCGATGACCTTCTTGTGGCGCGCATGGGCGGTGACGCCGCGTTTCACTCGGGACATGGGTCAGGCCTCCTTCAGCGGCTGTAGGGCATGTAGAGCTTGACGATCTTCGTGTCCGGATCGGACATCACGGTCGTCCCGCGGGCCTGGCGGATGAACTTGTTCGTCCGCTTGATCATGCCGTGGCGCTTGCCGGCCTGGGCGTGCTTGACGCGGCCGGAGGCGGTGACCTTGAAGCGTTTCTTCACGCTCGACTTGGTCTTCATCTTGGGCATTTGCGTCTCCTTCGCGGAAAACGGCCGCGAGCGCGCCCGCGGCCTTTCATGACGCGGTCCGGCAGCCCTTGTCGCCGCCCGCATCGCACAAGGCGCGCCGAATACCCCGGCGCGCTGCGCGGGTCAAGCGCGCCTCGCCACCTGCGAAAAACCCGTCCCGCGACCCGCGCGCCAAGGTCGGCGGCCGCCCTCCCGCGTCCGGCCCGCCGCGCGCCGCGGGCGCCCGGCCGGTCACGGGCGCGCCGCCCGACGCGGCGCCCTGCTCAGGGCGTCGCGACGCGCCCGTCGAGAAACGGCGCGTACTCGCCCTGGGCGGCGATGTAGTCCGCCACCACCTGCTCCAGTCCCGGGCCGAAATCATAGGCGTCCATCCCATCGGTCGCGAACACGTCGTAGCCGTCGCCGCCGCCGCGCATGTAGTTGTTGGTCACCACGCCGTAGACCGCCTCCGGATCGATCGGCGCCCAACCGCCCCCGTCCTTCACCTCGACGCTCACGATCCGCTCCCCGGCCGGCAGCGCCGGGTCCCAGGTGTAGCGCAGCCCCGCGACCTGCGGGAACCGCCCGGCCCCGTCCTCGACCCGGCCCACGCCGTTCTCCAGCGCCGCCACGACGCCCGCCCCGCTCAGCCGAAACGTGGCGAGCGTGTTCTGAAACGGCAGCACCGTCAGCACCTCGCCCATCGTCACCTCGCCCGCGTCGATGGAGGCGCGCAGCCCGCCGCCGTTCTGGATGGCCAGGGTCACGCCCTGATCGGCGACCCGGTCCAGCATGGCGTCGGCCACCAGGTTGCCCATCTCGCACTCTCCGGCGCGGCAGCTCTCCCGCGCGCCGTCGATGGGAGCCGAGGTCGCGCCGACCACCGTCGCCTTCAGCTCTTCGATGGGCCCGGCCAGCTCCGCCACCCGCGCCGCCACGCCCGCATCCGCCTCCACCGAGGCGTCGAGGACATGCGCGTCGCCCTCCGCCGACACCACGACCCCGGCGTCGTCGAACACCAGCTCCAGCTCACCGACGTATTTGGAATAGGCGTAGGCCTGCACGATCGGCACCTGCACGCCGTCGGCCCCGTCCGCCATCACCGGGTAGGGGCCCGACGCCTCCGCGTCCGAGGACGACAGATACGTGTGCGAATGCCCGCCCACGATCGCGTCGACGCCCGAGGCGCCCTGGGCGATGCGGATGTCCATGGGCAGGCCCACATGGGTCAGCGCCACGATCTTGCTCACCCCGTCGGCGGTCAGCGCGGCGGCCTGGGCCGCGACGCTCTCCACCTCGTCGGCGAAGACCACGTTGGGGCCGGGAGAGGACGTCTCCACCGTGTCCGCGGCGAGCGCCGACACGATGCCGATCCGCTCCCCCCCGACCTCGATCACCATCGCTCCTCCGACCTTGCCGGCCAGAAGCGGCTCGGCCGAGACGTCGAGATTGCCCGAGACGACCGGCACGTCCACCGCGTCGATGAATTCGGCCAGCTTCTCCGGCCCGTCGTCGAACTCATGGTTGCCCACGGCCATGACGTCGAAGCCGATGGCGTTCATGAACTCCGCCTCGGCCGCGCCTTTGTAGGTGGTGTACATCAGCGAGCCCTGGAACTGGTCGCCCGCGTCCAGAACCAGCACGTTGCGCCCCTCGGCGGCGAGCGCCGCCCGGCGCTCGTCCAGAAACGTCTTCAGCCGCGCCACGCCGCCGAAGCACTCGCCCGCCGCGTCGTCCTCGGCCCCGCAGGTGCCGTCGAAGCGGCTGATCGGCTCGATGCGCGAATGCAGGTCGTTGATGTGCAGGATCGTCAGGCGGTACTCGGCCGAGGCCGAAAGGCTCGAGGCCATCAGGGCGGCGGCCGAGGCGGCGCAAAGCAGTCGGGTCATGGGGGCATCCCTGTCGTGGTTGAAAGGCCGGGATCGCACGACCCGGGCCCGAAAGGCGGGGCGGGGTTCGGCCCCGCGGCTTCTTGACGAAATCATGACGCCCGCGGCGCCACGCTTCAAGGGTTCCCCGGGGGCGCGGCGCGCGCCTAACCTGCGCGTCCCTTTCGCAGGCCGGGAGAACGCGCCATGTCTTTCACCATCCATCACGTCAACCTGCCGTCCCCCGACATGGCCGCCTCGGCCCGCTTCTACGAGGCGCTTCTGGGCCTCGCCCCCGGCGCCTGGACCTACCCCGCCGGCAAAGGCGACGGAGACCTTTCCGCCGACCCCGCCGGCCTGCGGCTCTACCCCTCGGCCGGCGCGGCCTCCGGCGCCAATGCCGGCCTGCATCTCATCACGCCGGAGCCCGGCTTCGCCCGCCGCCACGGCCTCGACCACAACGCCACCGTCGGCGGGCACGTGGCGATCCAGGTCCCCGATCTCGACCCGGTGATCGCGCGGCTGGAGACGGCAGGCATTCCCTACTCCCTCACCGGCGAGTACGCGATCCCCGGCATGCGTCACCTCTACGTCTACGATCCCGGCATGAACCTGCTGGAGATCAACGAGCACCGCGCGCCCTGACGGACCCTGGAACCGCGATCGCTGGCTCGGGCCGGGCGGGGCTCAGGCCCGCCGCCGCGCCCGCGCCCGCGTGCCGGCCAGCGCGCCCAGACCCGCCAGCATCAGCCACGCCGCCGCCGGCAGCGGCACCTCGCCGGTCGGGCGCGGCGGGTTCACGATCTGCTCGACGTCGCCGATGATCATGTCGTCGAAGCCGAATATGTCCGAGTCGTTGCCCACGGCGCCCAAGGCGATGCGGCTGTAGGAGGCTTCGGCGTCCACGAACCCCCAGAACAGCAGCGATCCGTTGGGCGCGCTCAGATCATGCGGCACGTCGAACGCCGTCTCGACCGCCGTGACCGCATCGGTCAGCGTCACCGTCAGCCGCTCGCCGATGTCGCCGATATCCGTGCCGAAGAAGCCGAACGCCGAAACGGGCGAGCTGAACTCGATTTCCATCTCGCCCGACAGCAGCTCGACGAAGTTGTCGCCCGACGTGGGGAAGCGCCCCGCTCCGGCGGCGCCGTCGATCTCCACGCTGGACCCGGACAGGGTCGCGGTGATCGAGCCGGTGCTGCCCGGGAACGAGATCGGCAGCGACGCGAAAAGACCGATCGCCTCGCTCTCGAAATCCTCGGTCCCCACGCCCGAGGACAAGGTGGCCAGAAAACCGTCCCGCGCGGCGACGGGATCGCCCGTGACGACCCCGCCGGGCGAGGTCTCTTCGCCGAAGAACTCGACCGGCAGGGCCGAAGCGGTCCCTCCGATCCCGGCCGCCAGAACCGCGGCCGTCGCGATGCATCTCATCAAAGCGACTCTCCCACCAGAATCGCCCCCCGCCGAAGCGAGACTACCCGCCCTCACGTGAACCCAGGCTGGGCGCCTCCCGCCCGCGGCCCCGCGCCCTTCGCGCGCAGGCTGGAGGGCGGGCCGGCGCCGCCGTCTGGCGGCGCTCGGGGCGGCCGAAAGCGCGCGCCGTCGACTCCCGGGCGCGCCGGATGCGTCCGCCGACGCCGCGACCGTTCCAGGCTCCCGTCGACTTCCGCCCCCGCGACGCGGACAACCGGACCCCGAGCTTCAGCCCGCTTGCGGGCGCGCGACCGCGACCAGGGGCGCGTCCGCGCCTCGGCGGCCGCCCCTCAGCGATCCGGCTCGAACGGCGCCCTGAAGCTCTGCAGGACCTCGTCGTAGATCAGGTCCGGGCGCGTCTGGTTGCGAAAAGGATCCGTGGGCGAGGCCCCGAAGCCCAGCGCTTTGGGAGAGCGGGGCCGGCTGGTGCGGTAGAAACTGCGATCCTCGGCCACCCCGGCGCGCCCGTCGGCCCGCCGCTGCAGCGACGGATCGTTGGCGATCAGCCGGTCGAACTCGCCCGTCGGTTCCGCCGCGGCGCTCTGCGCCGCCGCCCCTCCCGCCGAAGCGACCGCCAGACAAACCGCCAGCGCGACCGCCGCCGCGAGGTTCCCGACCGCCGCCGGCGCTCCGGTCCGAGCGCGTCCGCCAACCTGCCCCATGCGCCGTCTCCCTGCCGCCAAAGCCCTCTCGCCGAGCCTCGGCTCCGCGTTCCCGTCACAGATGGGGGCCGTCGGGCGCATCGCCAAGACGCGGCCGCGCCCCAACCAGACCAGACCCGGTAAGGCCTGCGTCGCGCACGCACCCCGCAGCAAACCCGACGAAAACGGGCGGCGCGATCCCCTCGCGCCGCCCGCCTGCTCCCGGGTCGACCCCGCAGCTCGATCAGTTCTTGGCGTAGAACTCGACCACCAGGTTGGGCTCCATCTGCACCGCGTAGGGCACGTCGCCCAAGCTGGGGGTGCGGATGAAGGTCGCCGTCATCTTGGAATGGTCGACTTCCAGATACTCGGGCACGTCCCGCTCCTGGCTCTCGACGCCCTGCAGCACCAGTTCCAGCTGTTTGGAGCTGTCCTTGACGCTGATCACGTCGCCTTCCGCCACGCGGTAGGAGGGGATGTTCACGCGTTTGCCGTTCACCCTGACATGGCCATGGTTCACGAACTGGCGGGCGGCGAAGATCGTCGGCACGAACTTCGCGCGATACACCACCGCGTCGAGCCGACGCTCCAGAAGGCCGATCAGCATCTCGCCGGTGTCGCCGCGCAGGCGCTCGGCCTCGGAATAGATGCGGCGGAACTGCTTTTCCGTCAGGTCGCCGTAATGGCCCTTCAGCTTCTGCTTGGCGCGCAGCTGCACGCCGAAATCGCTCAGCTTGCCCTTGCGGCGCTGGCCGTGCTGGCCCGGGCCGTATTCGCGGCGGTTCACCGGGGACTTCGGACGCCCCCAGATGTTCTCGCCCATGCGGCGGTCGATCTTGTATTTCGCGGCGGTGCGCTTGGTCACGGCCGATCTCCTTCTCTCACATTCAAGGCGACCTCCTTTCCCCTCCGTCGAAGGGGCGACAGGATCCCGCTTTCGCAGGCCGCGGACGCCGATCAGCTCCGCCCCAACGGACGGCAGGCGCGCCCTATGCCCTGCCGCGCCCCCACCGTCAACCGCGCCCGACCTGGACCGAGCCGTCTCCGGGCTCCGCCGCAGCTCGCGCTGACCCGCAGGCTGACCTGAATCAAGGCGCCGGCCCGCGCCCCGGCGCACTCACTCGCCCCACAGACCCCACCTGGACGGAGCGCCCCGGCGATGGCCCTCAAAAACATCCTCGTCTCCTACAACGCCCTGGGCGCCTCCGACGCCGCCCTGGCCGTCGCCGCGCTCATGGCCCGCAAATACGACGCCCACCTGACCGGGCTGCTCAGCTGGGGACCCAGCCGCATCTCCGCCGCCCTCGGCCCCTGGGTGACGACCGAGCTGCTCGACTCGATCCGCATCGAAGAGGCCCGCCGCCGGACGGAGATCGCCGAGGCCTTCGCCGCCGCCGCCGCGGACCTGACCCATGAGCGCCCGGGAAAAGTGCATTTCATGGATCTCGGCGGCGACGCCGACGAAAGCCTGATGGAAGCGGCGCGCGTCTACGACATCGTCGTCATGGGCCAGCACGAAAGCTCGGCGGAGACGGCGCATATCGCCCCGCATCCGGACGTGATCGCCCTGCGCTCAGGCCGGCCGGTGCTCATCGTCCCCCAGGGCTACGGCGCCGACCGGCTGGTCGAACGGGCGGTGCTGGCCTGGGACGGCGGGCGCGCCGCGGCCCGCGCCATGGCCGACGCCATGATCTTGCTGGAAAGCAAGTCCCACGTCACCGTCTTCGCCGCCGGCGACGCCGAGCAGACCCGGCGCCGCGAAGGCCGCGACGTGGTCGACCACCTGGCCCGCCACGGCGTGCGCACGGACTGGCGCCCCGTCGCCGCCCCGGCGGGCGGCATCGCCCGGGCCCTCCTGCAGACGGTCGAGGACGCCAAGGCCGGCCTTCTGGTCATGGGCGCCTACGAGCGCTCCAAATTCGCCGAGGATCTGGTCGGCGGCGTCACCAAATCCGTGCTCGCCGAAGCCCAGGTCCCCGTCCTCATGTCTCACTGACTCTCTTTCCTTCGAGGGGGACGGCAGACGGCGGAGGCGCCGCGCCTCCCCGTCCGCTCCGTGGCCCGCGCGGCGCCCGCGGCGCGCGGCAGGCGCG
>JBCCPD010000091.1:0-10356 GCA_039025075.1 Pseudomonadota bacterium
CAACGTCAAGTTCGAGGTGATCTGCGGCGACGCCGAAATGGCCGTGCGCATCGCCGACAAGGTGGCGGCGACGTATTTCGAGAACTATTCGGGGATCACCTACCTGGAGGACGTGGAGATCCTCAGGCCGCACAAGTTCGTCTGACGGGTCGACCGGGCGGCCGGGCGGCGGCCCTCAAGGGCCGAAGACCACCTGCTTGAGCGCGATGAAGAGCGGGATGCCCAGGGCGATGGCCACCGGCGTGCCGACCGCCGTGGAGGCGCCGATATACGACGAGGGGTTGGCCGACGGGATGCCTGCGCGCAGGGTTGGCGGGCCGGAGATGTCGGAGCTGGAGGCCGCCAGCACCGCCAGCAGGACCACGCCGCCGGGGCTGAAGCCCGTCGTCGCGTGCGCCAGCCAGCCCAGGCCGAAGGCGGCGAGCCCGTGGGCGAGCGGCGCGACGGCGGCGTAGAGGGCGTACCATTGGGCGACGCGCCGCAGCTCGGCGATGCGGGACCAGGCCTCGATGCCCATGGTCAGCATCAGGATCGACAGCAGGCCTCGGAAAAGGGGGTCGTAGAAGCCTTCCACCACCCGGTCGGGGCGGGTCAGCAGGCCCAGGGCGAGGCCTAGGAGCAGGGCCGACAGGGCCGAGCCCTGAAGGCTGTCCTTGACGATGGGCCAGACGGAGACCCGCTCGGCCGTCTTCCCCTCGCGCCGGGCGATGGCGAGGTTGGCGAGGACGATGGCGAGGATCAGCGCCGGGATGTCCATGAACGGATAGAGGGCGGGAACCCAGGCCTCGTAGCCGACGCCGGCGTCGTCCAGCAGCGCCATGGCCGCGGCCAGGGTGGAGGCGGAGACGGCGCCGAAGAGGCCGGCGGTGGCGATGCCGTCCTCGACCTTCACGCCGGGGAGGCGGGAGAGGAGGGCCGCGCCGACGAGGACGATGCCGACGCCCAGGAGGACCGATGAGGCCGCGGGGGCCAGCATCTCCGCCAGTTGGGCCTCGCGCAGCTCAATCCCGCCTTTGAGGCCGATGCGCATGAGCAGCATGAAGACGCAGAACTGGTAGATGGCGTTGGGGATCTGCAGCTTGGAGCCCAGGGCCGCGACCAGCATGCCGCCGATCAGGAAGGCGAGGGCGGGCGACTGGAATTGGGAGAGGACGCGGGCGAAGACCTCGGCGGCGATGTCCATGGCGACGCGGGCCTCCCCCCGGGCGCGGGGCGGGCCGCGCGGCGTTCCGCAAGATGGCGCCGCGTTCCGAAATGGCCAGCGAGGCTTGGCGCTTCGCGCCGAAGGCGCGGCTCAGCGGCTCGCGCCGAAGGCGCGGATCAGCGCAGGGCGCCGAAGGCGCGGATCAGCGCAACGTGCCGTAGGTCTGTTCGGGCAGCCACAGGACGAGGGGAGGCCAGGCGAGCGCCAGGGCGATGACGGCGAGCTGGATGGCGACGATGGGGGCGATGCCGCGGTAGATGGCGCCGAGGCCGACGCCCGGCGGCGCGGCGCCCTTTAGGAAGAACAGCGCGAAGCCGAAGGGCGGGGTGAGGAACGAGGTCTGCAGGGTCAGCGCCATCACCGCGGCCATCCATAGCAGCGTGGTGGTTCCGGCGGGCGCGTGACCGGAGAAGTCGAGGGCGGAGAGGACGGGGTGGAAGAGCGGCAGGGTGATGATCGTGATCTCGATCCAGTCGATGAAGAAGCCCAGCACGAAGACGATGAAGGTGATCAGGAGGAGCGCCTGCCAGGGCCCGAGGCCGAGGGCGGCGAGGGCGTCGGCGACCGCGGTGTCTCCGCCGAAATAGCGGAAGGGGTAGGAGAAGACCGCCGCCGACATGATGATCATGAAGACCATGGCGGAGAGGCGGGCGGTGGTCTCGATCAGCTCCACGAAGAGGGCGAGGCGGAAGCGGCCGGCGAGGACGGTGAGGAGCAGCGCGCCGGCGGCGCCGAGGGCGCCGGATTGGGAGGGGGTGGCCCAACCGAGGATGATCGAGCCGAGGACCAGGGCGATGAGGCCGGCGGGGGCGAGGAGGCCTCGGGTCAGGAGGCCGGCCCAGGCGAGGGCGGTGGGCGAGGCCTCGGGGGGCGGCGCCTCGGCCGAGGGGCGGGAGGAGAGCATGTACCAGAGGGCGTAGAGCGTCAGGAGGAGCGCGCCGGGCATGACGGTGGCCATGAACATGCTGCCGAGGGGGACCTGGAACTCTCCGGCGAGGAAGAAGAGCATGACGGCGGGGGGCAGGATGATGCCGACGGTGCCGGCGGCCGCGACCGCGCCCGAGGCGGCGGGGGCGGAGTAGCCGGCGCGCAGCATCTCCGGCAGCGCGATCAGGGCGAGGGTGACGACGGAGGCGCCGACGACGCCGGCGGCCGGGGCCAGGAGAACGCCGATCAGGAGGACCGAGAGGGCCATGCCGCCGGGCGCGCGGCCGGTCAGCAGGCGCAGGCAGCGGAGCATGTCCTGGGCGATGCCCGAGCGCTCCAGCGCCACGCCCATGAAGAGGAGCATGACGACGGCGGGGTAGAAGAGGCTGCCGTCGAGGGCGGAGATCAGCTTGCCGGGGATCAGGAAGAAGGCGGCCGTGGGCATCTCCCCCAGCAGCCAGCCCAGGATGGAGAAGGTCGTGCCGAGGCCGAAGAGGATGATGGCGACCGGCAGGCCGGAGAACAGGAGGATCGCCAGCGCGCCGAGCATGACGAAGGGCGCGGCGTCGAGGATGGCGAAGATCAGGTCGTCGCTCACAAGCCGTCGGGCTCCGCGCGGCCGCCGCGCAGGACCTGGACGGCGCGGGCGGCGCGGCACAGGGCGGCGAGGGCGAAGAGCGCCACGCCGAGCGGGACGCAGGCATACATGGCCCAGCGGGTGGCGGCGCCGAAGGTCAGGGCCATGCGCTCGCCGTCTTCGAAGGCGAGGGCGGCGCGGGTCGAGCCGTGCTGCAGGACGATGGCGGCGAAGGGGAGGACGAAGAGGGCGAGGCCGGCGAGCTCGATCCAGGCCTTGGCGCGGGGGGAGAAGCGCTCGGCCAGGACGTCGACGCGGACATGGGCGTCGGCGACGTAGGCGGCGCCTATGGTCAGGAAGGCGAACATCAGGAAGAGCTCGCCCTCCATGGCGTTGAAGAGGGAGCCGGCGAGGTTCCAAGGACGGGTGGCGATCTCGGTCACGCGCACGAGGATCATCAGGGGGATGAGGATCAGGGCGGCGGCGAGGCCGACGCGGCGGATGGCGCGCTCCACGCGGGCGACGACGTCCTGGGGCGGGGCGGGAGGGGATGAGCGGGCGGGCATGGGGGCCTGGGAACGGGAGGGCCGGGAGCGGCGCTGCGGGCGCGAGGTGGCGCCCGGGGGCGCGGGATCAAGCGGGGCGGGAGGGATCGATCGGGAGCGGGAGGGGATCGAGCCGCGCGGGACGGCGGTGAGTCGTGACGGGGCGGTCCAGGACGGTGCGGGGCGGGATTGGCGTGAAGCGAGACCGGGCGGGGCGGGCGCTTGCGGGACGGCGCCAAGCGGCTGCGGATCGCGTCGGGCGGGACCGAGCGGCGCAGGATGGGCCGAGGCAGGGCCAGGCGGGGCGACGAGCGGAAGGGCGGGGCGGGAGCGCAGCGGCATCGGGCCGGGCGGGACCTGCCGGTACGGGTTCGGGCGAGGCGGCATTGGAGACGCGCGCGACTGGGCGGAGGGCCATTGGCCCGCGAGGGACCGGGCGAGGCTGGACCGAGCGCGGCGGAAGAGGTCGGCGCCGAGGAGGAGCGGGATGCGGCGGCGCGTAAGCGCGTGGCGTTGAACAGTGCGGGGCAGGATCATTTTGGTCGAGCCAGGCGGAGCTGGATCGGTCGAACCTCGTTGGAGGCGGATCGAGATCGGCCGGGAGGGGATCGAGAGTGGTTGGAGCATGCGGGCCGGGACCGGACCGAATGCGTCGGGACCGAGCGAGGCGGGATCGTGCAGGGCGCGATCAGGCGGTGCGGCATCGGGATGTCGAAGGACCGGGGGCGGCAGGACCAGGTGGAGCACGACTTGGCCAGGCGGGATCGAGCCGGGCGGCCGTCCCGGCGCGATGCGGGGTCTGGCGGGGGTCGAGAGATCCGGCGAGGCGGCCGGGCGGGCTGGGCGGTGAGGTCAGGCGAGAGCTCGTCCGCGCTTGGCGTCGAGCTCGGCCCTGCCCGGTCTTCACCCGGCCGCTGTTTCGGGTCCGCCGACGGCGTGCGCGCCGTTGATTGGAAACTTGATGAGACGGGGCGACGGGGGCATTTGTCGCCCGCGGCCGCGGCCGCGGGCGCGGGCGCGGGCGCGAGGAGAAGGCATGACGTCTGACGGAGGCGGCGGCGACGCGGGCGCGGACGGGCGCGTGTATCCGGACGCGCGGCTCTTCGACCGGGTCGAGGTCGCGCCCTTGGCGCGGCTGCTGGATGAGGATGTCGGAGACATGCATGTCGGCGGGCCCTGCTGGCCGGAGGGGGAGGCGGCGGCCGCGCTGCGATATCTCGATCACGAAGGGCGGCCGCTGGATCGGCCGACGCCGCGCGGGCGGGGCGGTGCGGCCGAGGTGGAGACCGTGCCGGGGACGTGGTGGTGGATCGGGCCTCTGACGCGCCATTTCGGGCATTTCCTGTCGGAGTTCGCGACCCGGATCCGTCCGGTCCTGGATCATGATCCGCAGGCGCGGCTGGTTTTCGCCCGCTCGTTCGGCGGGCCGTTTCCGGCGCCGCGCGCCGCGCCGAGCTTCGTCGAGGCGGTGCTCGACTGGCATGGGGCGGCCCTGGATCGCGTGCGCTTCGTCGACCGTCCGACGCGGTTCGAGCGTCTGGGAAGCTGTCCGCAGCCCGAGCGGCTCTATCCCGGGCCCGAGTCCGCGCCGCGGACGCCCTACCTCGACGCGCTGTCCGCGCGCCTGCGCGCCCGGCTGGGGCCGCGGCGGGCGGAGGGGACGATCTACGTGTCCCGCGCCCGGGCGCAGCGGCTCTATGCCGGGGAGATCGAGGTGGAGGCGGCGATGGCGGCCGCCGGCGTGCGGGTGGTGCACCCCGAGACCTTGCCGCTGGCGGAGCAGCTGGCGACGATCCGCAACGCCGAGACCGCGATCTTCGCCGAAGGCTCCGCCCTGCATCTGCTGCAGCTGGGCGGGCGGGACTTCGGCCGGATCGTGGTGCTGACGCGACGACCCGGACACCGCATGGCCGAGCATCTTCTGGCGCCGCGCTGCGAAGAGCTGATCTATCTCGACACCGCCGAGAGGCTGCTCGCCGGGCACAAGCCTCAGGGCGACGTGCGGATCAGCGAGGGGCTTTGCGTGCCCTCGCCCGAGCGGATCGAGGCGGCGCTGGCGCCGTTGGGGGTGGATCTGGGCGGCCGCATAGACCGGGCGGCGTTCCGGCGGGAGGCGGGCCGGGACCTGCGCCGTTTCGCGCGGACGCTGCGCCGGACCAGCTTCGGGCGCGGCGGGCGCAGCGTGCAGGCGATGGCGTCGGGCGCGCTGGCGAGCGGCCTGCCCGGCCGCCGGCGCGCCGTCGCCTCGATCGTGTTGGCCTGGGGGCGGGCGGCGTTGGCGCGGCGGCTGGCCCGGCTCAGTTCAGGCCGAAGCGGTCGAAGAGGGTCTTGAGGTCCTCTTCCGGCCGTGCGCCGATGTGGGAGATGACTTCGCCCGCCGCCACGCACCCCATGGTGCCGCAGGTCAGGAGGTTCCGCTTGCGGGTCAGGCCGTAGAGGAAGCCGGCGGCGAAGAGGTCGCCGGCGCCGGTGGCGTCGACCCGCTGCATGGGCGCGGCGGGGGCGTGGACCGTGCGCTCGCCGTTGAGGATGTAGGCGCCGGAGGGGCCGACGGTGACGGCCACCAGCTCCACCTCCTTGCGGGCCATGTCCATGGCCTCCTCGAGGGTCGGGGCCTCGTAGAGCGAGACGATCTCGTGCTCGTTGGCGAACAGAAGATCGATCTCCTCGATGCACATCTGGCGGAAGAGGGAGCGGTGCCGCTCGATGCAGAACGGGTCGGAGAGGGTTATGGCGACCTTGCCGCCGGCGGCCTTGCAGGCGGCGATGGCCTTGCGGAACGCCTCCTGGCTGTCGAAGCCGTCGAAGCGGTAGCCTTCGAGGTAGACCCAATGGGCGTCGGCCATCAGCGACTCGTCGATGTCCGAAGGACCGAGATCGGCGGAGACGCCGAGATAGGTGTTCATGGAGCGCTCCCCGTCCGGGGTCACCAGCACCATGCAGCGGCCGGTCTCCTCGCCGTCGACGGCCTTGGGGGCGAGGGGCGTGTCGTAGTGGACGCCGAGGGCGCGGATGTCGTGGGCGAAGATGGCGCCGAGCTGGTCGTCCTTGACCTTGCCCACATAGGCGGCCTTGGCGCCGAGCATGCCGAGGCCCGCGATGGTGTTCGCGGCGGAGCCGCCGGAGATCTCCTGCGCCGGACCCATCTTGGAATAGAGGCCGACGGCGCGGTCCGCGTCGATGAGCTGCATGATGCCTTTCTCGACGCCGTTGTCGTCGAGGAACTGGTCCTGCACCTTGGCGAGCACGTCGACGATGGCGTTTCCGATGCCGACGACGTCGTAGGTCTTGGCGCTCATGCGGCGGTCCCTTTCACGGTCTTGGGTTTGGATTTGCGGACCGCCTTGGGCCGGGGCGCGGCGGTCTTGTCCTCGTAGGGGCAGAGGTCTTCGATCAGGCACGACCAGCACTTGGGCGACCGCGCGGTGCAGTCGTAGCGGCCGTGCAGGATCAGCCAGTGGTGGGCGTGCAGCTGGTATTCGGCCGGCACATGGTCCTCGATCGCCCGCTCCACCGCCACGACGTCCTTGCCCGGCGCGAGGCCGGTGCGGTTGCCGACGCGGAAGATGTGAGTGTCGACCGCCTGCGTGGGCTGTCGGTACCACATGTTCAGGACCACGTTGGCGGTCTTGCGGCCGACGCCGGGCAGGGATTCGAGCGCGGCGCGGGAGGTGGGAACCTCGCCCTCGAACTCGTCGATCAGCTTTTGGGAGAGCTTGATGACGTTCCTGGCCTTGTTGCGGAAGAGGCCGATTGTCCTGATGTGCTCGATCACGCCCGTCTCGCCGAGCGCCAGCATCTTTTCCGGCGCGTCGGCGATCTGGAAGAGGCGGCGGGTGGCCTTGTTCACGCCCTTGTCGGTGGCCTGGGCGGAGAGGGCGACGGCGACCAGCAGAGTGTAGGCGTTCACATGCTCCAGCTCGCCCTTGGGCTCGGGCTCGCGCGCCTGGAAGCGGCGGAAGATCTCCTGGATCGTCGCGTAGGGGAGCTGGGGGGTCATGGTCATCGAGCGGTCTGCGGCGGCCGCGCAACCTCGCGCGCAAGGGCGTGCGGCGCAAGCGGGGTGCGGCGATGGGAGCGGAGGGCCTAGGAGGCGAGGAGGCCGGTTTCGGTCGCGACGGCGTGCAGCGGGCGGTCGGTGGGTTCCTTCGGCAAGGGCTCGGGGCTTGCCTGGGCGGCGTAGGCGAAGCCGACGGCGCGGGCGCCGGGCAGGGCGGCGAGGGTGCGGTCGTAGAAGCCTCCGCCGTAGCCGAGGCGGACGAGGGCGGCGTCGAAGGCGACGAGGGGCACGATGAGAGCGTCGGGCGCGAGCCAGTCGCCCGTGGCCGGGACGGCGGCGCCGAAGGGGCCGGGGACGAGGGGGACTTCGGGCGTCCATTCGCGGAAGCGGAGGGGGAGGCCATCGCCGTCGATGACCGGCACGCAGAGGCCGCGGCCTACGGCGTGCAAGGCGGTCATGGCGGGGCGTGGGTCGATTTCGCTGCGGATGGGGAGGTAGCCGGCGACGATGCGCGCGGGATCGCGGCCCAGATGGTCGAGCAGCGCGGCCGTCGCGGCCTCCGGCGCCGGGCCGAGGGCGGCGCGCGCCAGCTTGCGGCGGGCGAAGGCGTCGCGCCGCGCTGAGGCTTTGAGCGACGAGAGGTCCGACATGGCGCGCCTTGCACAGATGCAGGGCGGCCATCAAGCCGCCGGAGAGCGGATGAAGCAAGGACGCCCAGGGCGCCGCGACGCCGGGAGAAGACCGCGAACGGCGATGTTTTCTCTTGAGTATTAATCGATTGTTCAGTTATAACCGATGCAATCAGTCACAGGGGAACGGGTATGATGAGGGTGTTTTCGACGGCGGCGATCGCCGTTTGCGGATCGGGGCTGCTCGCCACGCAGGCGGCGGCTTTGATCGCCGGCACGGACAACTTCGTGCAGATCGATGAGTTTCTCGACGATTTCACCGAGGAATTCGTTGAATTCACGGTCTCGGCCGACGGCGTGGTCGACTTCGAGGAAGACTTCGGCGACGGGATCCTCGGGTATCCGCATTCGTTCGACGCCACCTTCGCGGTGACGAGCGAGGAGGAGACCTCGTTCGACGCGTTCGACCGCCGCACGGTGACGGGCCAAGCCACGTCTGGGTCGTTCATCATCACCGTGGCCGATATCGCGGTGGCGAGCGGAGGCGTGGTCGCGCAGGACGTCGCCGAGACGGTCTTCCTGAGCGGCGCGGCGGTCGACGGCGAAGTGACCTACATCGTCGACACGTCGTTCGACGGCGAGGAGTTCTTCGACGTCGTGGGCGAAATCGACGGCTTCATGCTGTTCGACGAGGTCTTCAGCGACGTTTTCGACGTGGATGCGATCACCGACGATGACGGTCTTCTGCTCGCCGAAATCTTCGGCGGTCTCGAGGTCGCCTCGGCCGGCGTCGTACCGCTGAACTTCCTGTCGCAGAGCTTCATCACCGACGCGTTCATCGACTACGTCGGCCCCGACCTTCCGCCGTCCGGCGAAGTGCCTTTGCCGGCCGCGCTGCCGATGCTGGGCCTGGGGCTCGGCCTGCTGGGCTGGACCCGCTCGCGCCGCCGGAAGGCTGCCTGAGACATCCGGCGCCGGCTCGGAAGGGCCGGCGCCTGCGAAACCCGGATGCGCCTCGAGGGAGATCCCTCGGGGCGCGCTTTCGTTCGGGACCGTGACGAAGGCGCATGAAGACGATCCGCGGCGGCGGATCGGTAAAACAGCGATCTCGGAAAGATCGCGGTGGCATCCCCTAGGGGAATCGAACCCCTGTTTCCACCGTGAGAGGGTGGCGTCCTAACCGCTAGACGAAGGGGACATGCCTCGCGCCGCGATGAGCGGGAGATAGGGAGCGGAGCGGGGGGGAGTCAAGAGCCGCCGTCGTCCTCGGCGGCGTCCGCGCCGACGGTCGCGCCGTCCGCCTCGATCACGGGGGTGGAGGAAAGGAGGACGCCGTCGGAGCGGCGGTAGATGAGGAGGCGGGCGACGCCGGCGGCGTCTCGGGTCAGCAGGGCGATCTCCGGTCCGGCGCCGCCGACGACCTCCACGACGTGGCCCTCGGGCAGGATCAGCGCCTCGGCGGAGACGGGCCGGGCGCCGGAGAGGGGGCCGGCGAGGCGCCAGGCGATGGTTCCGGCGATGACGATCATGCCCAAGGCCAGGATCGCGGTCAGGGCCGTCACCAGGCGGCGCAGCGCGCGCAGGCGCGGCGGTTCCGGCGGCTCGGGCTCGTCGTCGAAGGCGCTTGGGGGTAGAGAGGCGGTCATGGACGAGCCCTGCGAGGATGACGACGCCGCCGACGCGGCGGACGGCGAGGCGCTGGCGGCGACGGTGCCCGAGACCCGGGCGGGCGAGAGGGCCGACAAGGCGCTGGCCGCGCTGGCCCCCGCCTGGCTGAGCCGGTCGCGCATCCGCGCGCTGATCGAGGCCGGCGCGGCGAGCCGGGACGGCGCGGTGGTGCGCGAGCCGACGGTCAAGGTCAAGGCCGGCGAGGTCTGGACCCTGCGCGCGCCGCCCCCGGCCCCGGCGGCGCCCGAGGCCCAGCCGATCCCGCTGAGCGTCGCCTATGAGGATGCGCATCTGATCGTGGTGGACAAGCCTGCGGGCATGGTGGTGCATCCGGCGCCCGGAGCGCTAGACGGCACGCTGGTGAACGCCTTGCTGCACCATTGCGCAGGCGGGCTGAGCGGCGTGGGAGGCGTGGCGCGGCCGGGGATCGTGCATCGGCTCGACAAGGACACGTCGGGCCTGCTGGTGGCGGCCAAGACGGACCTGGCGCATCAGGGGCTGAGCGCGCGTTTCGCCGCCCATGACGTGGATCGGGAGTATCAGGCGATCTGCCGGGGCGCGCCGGATGCGGGCGGTGCGCGGCTGCGCGGCCTGCCGGGCGTGACGGCCGAGGCCGGAGGATGGCTTCGGGTGGAGACCTTGATCGGCCGGCATCCTTCGGACCGCAGAAAGATGGCGGCGGGGATCTCCGGCGGCCGCTCGGCCGTGACGCGGGCGCGGGTGGAGGGCGTGTCGGGGCCCGCGGAAAAGCCCGTCGCGGCGCGGGTGAGCTGCCGGTTGGAAACGGGGCGGACCCATCAGATCCG
>JBCCPD010000092.1:0-10318 GCA_039025075.1 Pseudomonadota bacterium
AGGTGGTAGGTGTTGCCCAGGAGGATGTCGGCGCCGGTGTCGCGGACGGAGCCGGGGAGCATGGCCTTGACGGTCGCGGCGGTGCCGACGGGCATGAAGGCGGGGGTGCGGATCTCGCCCCGCGGGGTGGTCAGCGCGCCGCGGCGGGCGCGGCCGTCGCGGGCGTGGATGTCGAAGCGGATGCCCTGCGCCATGCGCGCCTCCGGTGGACCTGGGGAGGGGGGTTTTCTATATGTCAGGCGAGACGTGCAACTGCGAAGGACAAGCGCCATGGACGGACAGCCGGCCGAAGGCCAGCCCCTCATCGGCCCGTCGACGCCCGAGCATCCGCTTTACGATGCGGTGTGCGAGGCGTGCCGCACGGTGCATGATCCGGAGATCCCGGTGAACATCTATGATCTGGGGTTGATCTACCGCATCGCGATCGACGGGGAGGGCGACGTGGACGTGGACATGTCTCTGACCGCGCCGGGGTGCCCGGTGGCCGGGGAGATGCCGGGCTGGGTGGCGGACGCGATCGAGCCGCTGCCGGGCGTGCGGCACGTCAACGTGCAGCTGGTGTGGGACCCGCCCTGGGGGCTTGAGATGATGTCCGAAGAGGCGAAGCTGGAGCTCGGCCTGATCTGATCAGGCGACGCCCGCGGCGTGCGCGAGGACGCCGAGGAGCGCGGCGCCGAGCACGACCTGAAGGGGCGAGCGGCCCCAGGCGGTCAGCGCCAGGTAGGCGGCCAGGGCGATGACGAAGCCGGCCGGCTGCGCGGCGCCCTTGAGGAACACCGGATCGTAGAGGGCGGCGAGCAGCACGCCGACGACTGCGGCGTTGACGCCGGCGAGCGCCGCGCGCGCCAGGGGCCGCGCGCGTAGGGCGGACCAGAAGGGCAGCGCGCCGAAGACCAGCAGAGCCCCTGGCAGGAACACCGCCAGCAGCGAGACGATCGCCGCGGGAATGCCGCCCGCCGCCTGACCCAGATAGGCGGCGAAGGTGAAAAGCGGGCCGGGAACCGCCTGAGCGGCGCCGTAGCCGGCGATGAAGTCGTCTGCGTCGACCCAGCCTCGGCCCACCGTCTCCGCCTCCAACAAGGGCAGAACCACGTGGCCGCCGCCGAAGACCAGCGCGCCGGCGCGGTAGAAGCCGTCGGCGTAGGCGAGCAGCGGCGAGAGGCTTGAGATCAGCGGCAGCACAACCAGCAGCGCGGCGAAAAGCGCGAGGCAGGCGGCCCCCGCGGCGCGGGAGACGGGGACCGGGAGGGCCTCGTCGTCCTCGGCGGCGGGGACCGGCGCGAGTCCGCGCAGCAGCGTCATGCCGGCGACGGCGCCCAAGGCGATGGCGGCGAGCTGCCCCCACGCCCCTGGACCGAGCAGCGTCATCGCTGCGGCCGACGCCGCCAGCGTCTGGCGCGGCGCGTCGGGCGCGAGGCTTCGGCCCATGCCGAGGCAGGCCTGCGCCACGACCGCCACGGCCGCCGCCTTCAGGCCCAGCAGCCAGCCCGCGCCTTCGGCGCTTCCGGCAAGGCCGAGCCCGGCGGCGAACAGCATCAAGGCGAACGCGGAGGGGAGCGTGAACCCGGCCCAGGCCGCCAGAGCCCCCCGCGCCCCGCCGCGCAGGGCCCCCAGGGCGAGGCCCACCTGGCTGGAGGCGGGTCCCGGAAGGAACTGGCAGAGGGCGACGAGCTCCGCATATCGCGCCTCGGTGGTCCAGCGGCGGCGGACGACGAGCTCCTCGCGGAAGTACCCCAGATGGGCGACCGGTCCGCCGAAGCTGGTCAGGCCGAGCCGCAGCATGACCGTGAAAATCTCAGCCGCGCCCTGCGGCGAAGCCTTGCTCGTCCCGACGGTCGTCTCGGACATCGGTCCCGCTCCTCTCGCCGCGCTGCGCAGCAAGATGGTCGAGCGGGCGATCCTGTCGAATGACCGTTTCATGACGCCGAAAGGCGCGCGTCCGCATTGAACGCCGACGCCCCCCGGCCTATTCTAAGGTCACCGAAGGAGATCGCCCATGTTCGGAATTCCCGGTCAGCCTCCCGTGACCATGACCGACGCCGCCGCCGGCCACATCCGAAAGCTGATGAAGCGCGACGGGGCCGCCGGCCTGCGCATCGGCGTCAAGAAGGGCGGCTGCGCCGGCATGGAATACACCATGGAGTTCGCGCAGCAGGCCGACGAGCATGACGAGGTGGTCGAGCACCAAGGCGCCTGCGTGCTGATCGCGCCGATGGCTCAGATGTTCCTTTTCGGGACTCGGATCGATTACCGGACGTCGCTGCTGGAGTCGGGCTTCGTGTTCGAAAACCCCAACGTCGTCGACGCCTGCGGCTGCGGCGAGTCGGTCAAGTTCGCCGGCGCGGAGTGACGCACGGCCTTCGACGCCGGGCTTTCGATCCGGTCCCTTCGACGCCGGTCCCTGTGATCAGCGTTCCGGCCCCTTTCGCTTGTCCGCCACCCATGCTTGATGCCCTCGGGACGGAACTGGCCTGAGGGAGACGCGCCATGCCCCGCCGCAAGCTCGCCGCCGGAAACTGGAAGATGAACGGCCTGGCCGAGGCTCTGGCCGAGGTCGACGCTCTGATCGCGGATCAGCCGGCGCCCGGCTGCGACGTGTTGCTTTGTCCGCCGGCGACGCTCCTCTCGGCCATGGCGGCGCGAGTCGAGCGCGGGCCGGTGCGGGTCGGCGCGCAGGACTGCCACGCCGCCGCCTCGGGCGCGCACACGGGCGATCTGTCGGCTGAGATGCTGGCCGACGCCGGCGCCGCCGCCGTCATCGTCGGCCATTCCGAGCGGCGCGCGGACCATGGCGAAAGCGACGCGGTGGTGCGCGCCAAGGCCGAGGCCGCCTGGCGGGCAGGCCTGACCGCCATCATCTGCGTCGGAGAGACCGAGCGGCAGCGCGACGCCGGAGAGGCGGAAACCGTCGTCGCGCGGCAGATCACCGGCTCTGTGCCCGACGGCGCAACGGCCGCCAACGCCGTCGTCGCCTACGAGCCGGTCTGGGCCATCGGCACCGGCCGGACGCCGACGACGGAGGAGATCCAGGCGATTCATGCGGCCATCCGCGCCAGGCTCGCGGCGCGGTTCGGAGCGGAGGCCGACGGCATGCGCCTGCTTTACGGCGGATCGGTGAAGCCCGGCAACGCGGCGGAGATCTTCGCCCTGCCCGACGTCGACGGCGGTCTGGTCGGCGGCGCCTCCCTCAAGGCCTCGGACTTCGGGCCGATCGTCGCCGCGGCGTCCTAGCGGAGCGGGCGGCGAAACGGAAAACGGCCCCGCCCGAAGGCGGGGCCGCCCCCCACGAAGCCGTGGACGCGCGAGGGGCTCAGCCCTCCAGCAGCGCCGCGGCCTGTCCCACCCAATCGTCGCGCAGCGAGCGTCCCTTGAAGGCCGAGAGACTGTCGTCGACCCAGGTCAGGTTGTCCGGCGTCAGGGTGGCCATCTGCGCGAAGGTGTAGAGGCCCAGTCCGTTGAGCTCCTTCTCCAGCTTGGGGCCGATGCCTTTGATCAGCTTCAGATCGCTCGCGGCGTCCGGCTTGGAGGCGTAGAGCATCGCCGGTTTGCCCGGCTCGGCCGGGGCCGGCGCGGGGGCTGCGGTTTTCGTCGTCTTGGGCTTGGCCTTCGGCTTCGCTTTGCTTTTGGCCTTGGCCGGCGGCGTTTCCGGCGCGAAGGCGACGGCGGCCGCCGCCATCGGCGTCTCGGTCGCCTCGACGATGTCCGCGGCGGCGTCGACCACGGCGATGGCCGCCTCGGCGATCGGCGCAGGCGCGACGGCGATGGCCGGGTCCGCCACGGCCTCGATCATCTTCGCCGCGGCGGTGCGCCGCTTGGGGCGTGGCTTGGCGGCGGCGACCGGGGCCGCGCCGGTCTTCAAGCCGAAGACGGGCGCGAAGCGGTACTGGACGCCGAAGAAGGGCGCCATGGGCGAAAAGCTCATGAAGTACTCGGGCAGGGTTTCATCCTCGCGCTTGAAGATCGAAACGCCCAGGGAGAAGTCGGCCTGCATCTGCGGGTCCTCCGGGGTCTGTCTCGCGCGGCCGGCCCCGCGCCTTGATGCACTGCATCAAAAGTAGCGCAGCCTATTGTGCAATGCAACATGCCCCGTGTCGACAGGACGAACGAACGGGCCCGGCGGGAGGAGGGCGCGTTGGACCATAGCGCCGTCCTGCCAAGGTCCCGTCAGGCGGCGCTGCGCGTTTCGGGCGTGGCCGCGGCGGGGCGCGCGTCATCGCGGCGCGCGACGGCGCCGGCATAGCCGTAGTGCTGCGCGAGCCGCCCCAGCGCGATCTTCAGCACCACCTTGCCGGAGCGGGCGGACCAGCCCATGCGCCGCTCCGTCGCCTCGAGCCCTTCGAGGAAGCAGCAGGCGCGCAGGGCGGCGTCCTCGAGCCCCGGGCCGAGCGCGTCCAGCGCCTGGGCGACGCGGCGCCGCGCTTCGGCGGGGCCGTCGGCGGGGCTTTTCCCGCCGCCGCCGCGCGGGCCCTTCGGCGTCAGGAAGGCGCGCCAGTCCTGGGCGACGCGAGGCCCCATCTGGGCCAGCTCGAACTCTTCGCGCAGGCGCTCTCCCGCAGCGACTTCGGGGCCGGTTAGAAACGGACGGCCGTCGGAGTCCTTGCGCTTGGCGAGCCATCCGAGCGGGGTTTCGCCGGCGTTGACCCGAACCTTGCGCGCGCCGTCCTCGCCGCCGAGCACGCGCTGCGCCTCAACCTGATGCTGGCGGGCAAAGGCGGACGGCGCTTCGGCGAAGCCCGCCTCGGTCAAGCCGGCGGCGGCCTCGGCCTTGCGGCGACGGGCGTCGCCGTCCTCCACCAGCCGACGCTTCAGCCAGGCGCGGCCGGCGGCGCTGATCTCGTAGCGAGCCATGTTGGCGCCGCCATGCACGCAGGTCATCCAATCGCGCGCGGCGAACGCCTTGGCCATGTCGAGCGGCGTGCGCGCCAGCGTGGTCAGACCTCCGTCGGCCTTGCGGAAGACGCAGGCCACCTCGGCCCCGCGAGCCAGCGCCAGAAAGGCGCGCGGCTCGGACAGGCGGCGCAGGATGCGGCGGGCCTCCTTCTCGACCGCCTCTTCGGCCTTGGATTTGGCGACGGAGGGCTTGCGGGACGAGACGATGCGGGGATGGGACACGGGACCCTCCTGGGACACGGAACGGGGAGAAGCGGCGGAGCGTCCCGCGGCGCCGGACATGTCGTCCAGAAGCGCATCGACGAGAGGGTCGTCGCGGCGGGCCTCGACGCGCCGCACGGCTCTGAGAATGGTGGAGGCTTGGCAGCCCTCCTGACGCGCCAAAGCGCGGAACGAGGCCCCGGCGCAAACATGCGCCAGGTAAAGCGCCGCGTCCCGCGTCCGACGATCTCCGACCGGTGCGGAGAAGGCGGCGGAGGCGATCCTGCGGCAGTCGTCGAGGGTGGGGGCCTCGGTCATGCGTAGAGCTTTCTGTAGACGGCGTTTAAGGTGCATTCAATCTAAGGTTGATTCATAAACAGCTTGTTAATGAGCTGTGAGGCGATGGGAAAATCCCACATAGTACAAAGGGTTGAGACGTTCATTATGATGAGTGACCGCGCGATACAACCTAAAGTTGCGCAACGCCTGGCCGACTCAGAGCATGTTTGGCCGGCGAAACCGCAACGAAAGGCCCAGCCTCATGTTCGATCTGTTCACCTCCATGGCCGATCCGGCCTCCCCGCGCCCGCCGGCGCCGCTGGCGCTCGCGACAAAGGCGGCGGGCCTTCCGGCGAACCGTCGTCCGGGGCTGTTGATGCGCGCGGCGCGCCATGGCGCGGGCCTCTATCGGCGAGAGCGGGACCTTCGCGCGCTGCTGCCCGGCATGGCCACGTCGCGCCGACGGGGCCGCGACGTCGCCGCCCGGCTCGCCCTGGTCGAGGCCGAGCTGGAGGCGCATCGCCGCGACGGCGCGCCCGGCTATTCGGTGCGCCGCCACGTGGGCGTGCTCAGCGCCCTGCTGGCCGAGCGGCGCGCCCTGGCGGACCGCCCGGCCTGACGCGCGGCGGGCTCAGGAAAAGCTGTCGGGCTCGGCCGCTTTGCGCCGGGCCACGAAGTCTTCGAGGCTGTCGCGCACGCCTGGATCCAGCGGCGGGGCCTCATGCTCGGCCAGCAGACGCTTCCAGCGGGCTTCGGCGAGGCGCGCGGTATCGTGGCCGCCCTCCTCCACCCAGGTCTCGAACGGGCGGTAGTCGAGCAGGTCGGACCGCCAGAACGCGTCCTTGAAGTGGGCCTGCGTATGGGCGCAGCCGAGGTAGTGGCCCCCCGGTCCGACCTCCCGGATCGCGTCCATGGCCTGCGCCGCCTCGCCCATCTCCACCCCGGCGGCGAGCGCATGCAGAGCGCCGAGCTGGTCGGCGTCCATCACGTATTTCTCATAGCTGCTGACCAGCCCGCCTTCGAGCCAGCCGCAGGCATGCAGCATGAAGTTCACGCCTCCGGTCAACGCCGCGTTGAGCGTATGCGCGGTCTCGAAGGCCGCCTGCGCGTCCGCCAGCTTGGAGCCGCAGAGCCCCCCGCCGGATCGGAACGGAAGCCCCAGCCGACGCGCCAGCTGCCCCGCGCCCCAAAGGATCTTCGACGCTTCGGGCGTGCCGAAGGTCGGCGCGCCCGAGTTCATGTCGATCGAGGCGACGAAGGCCCCGAAGATCGCCGGCGCGCCGGGCCGGATCAGCTGCGAATAGGCGACGCCCGCCAGCACCTCCGCCAGAACCTGGGTCAGAGTGCCCGCCACGCTCACCGGCGCCATCGCCCCTCCGACGATGAAGGGGGAGATGATGCACCCCTGCCCGGCCTCGGCATAGACCTCGAGCGCCCCGGTCATGGTGGCGTCGAAGGTCATCGGCGAGTTGATGTTGATCAGCGAGGTCATCGCCGCCCGGCCCTGCAAGCCGCCTTCGGGCGCGAACAGCAGCTCGCACATCTCCACCGAGTCGCGGGCGCGGGAAGGTTCGGTGACCGAACCCATGAAAGGCTTGTCGGTCAGAGTCATATGCGCCAGCAGCATGTCGAAGTGCCGCTTGTTGACCGCCACGTCCGTGGGCTCGCAGACCGTGCCGCCGGAATGGTGCAGCCACTTGGACATGTGGCCCAGCTTCACCAGGTTGCGGAAGTCCTCGATGGTGGCGTAGCGGCGTCCCCCCTCCAGCGTGCGCACGAAGGGCGGGCCGTAGACCGGCGCCAGCACCAGATCCCGCCCGCCGATCTCGACCGACCTGCCGGGCGTGCGGGCGATCTGCGTGTAGGCGCCCGGCGCCGTTGCGCAAAGCGACCGCGCCAGGCCCTTGGGCAGGCGCACCCGCTCTCCGCTCACGTCGGCGCCGGCGTGCTTCCAGCGCGCCAGCGCGGCGGGGTTGTCGACGAAGCTGACGCCGATCTCCTGCAGCACCGTCTCGGCGTTGGCCTCGATGATCTCGACCGCTTCGTCGTTCAGAATCTCGAAGTCGGGAATGCGGCGGGTCAACCGCGGCGCGGGCTCGATGCGCCGCGCCGTGCGCTCGGCCCGTCGCGCCGCGCCGCCGCCGCCCCTTCGGCCCCGCGTCGCCGGCCGCGCCGAGGCGGCTCCGGCCGTCGCGCCGCCGCTGCCATCGCCGTCCATCCTGGCCGCCTCCCTCGCCCCAGAGCACCCGCCGGCGCCCGACGCCGCGCTTTCGGACCGTAGGACCGCCTTCGGCCGGGATGCGGCCGGAACCCGGCCTTCCCCCGCGCGCTTGCGACATTTTTTCGGGTGCGCCCGGCGCGGCCGTCGATCGCCGCGCGCCGCCGCGCCCGCTTGCGCGAGGCTGGCCCTCCGCGCTACGTCCTCGCATGACCCAAGCGCATGACCTCATCCTCATCGTCGACTTCGGATCCCAGGTGACGCAGCTGATCGCGCGCCGCCTGCGCGAAAGCGGGGTCTACTGCGAAATCCACCCCTTCGACCGCGCCTCCGACCAGCTCTCCCGCCCGGACCTCAAGGGGATCATCCTCTCCGGCGGCCCGTGCTCGGTCCTCGACGACGGCGCGCCCCATGCGCCGCCGGGGGTCTGGGACCGGGGCCTGCCGGTCCTCGGCATCTGCTACGGGCAGCAGGAGATGGTGCACGCGCTCGGCGGCCAGGTCGAAGGCGGGCACGCCGCCGAGTTCGGCCGCGCCTTCGTGGAGATCGGGCAGATCCACCCGATGTTCCGCGGCCTGGCCGATCCCGGCGGCCTCGAAGAGGTCTGGATGTCCCACGGCGACCGGGTCGTGGCCCTGCCCGAGGGCTTCCACGTCATCGGCGCCTCCCCCGGCGCGCCCCACGCCATGATCGCCGACGACGCCCGCTGCTTCTACGCCGTGCAGTTCCATCCCGAGGTGCACCACACCCCCCACGGCAAGACGATTCTGCGCAACTTCACCCATGAGGTCTGCGGCCTCACCGGCGACTGGACCATGGCCGCCTACAAGGACGAGGCGGTCGCCCGCATCCGCGCCCAGGTGGGCGAGGACGGCCGCGTGATCTGCGGCCTCTCGGGCGGCGTCGACAGCTCCGTCGCCGCGGTCCTGATCCACGAAGCCATCGGCGAGCGCCTCACCTGCGTATACGTCGACACCGGTCTGATGCGGCAGGGCGAGACCGAACAGGTCGTCGGCCTCTTCCGAGACCACTACAACATCCCCCTCATCGCCGCCGACGAGTCCGATCTTTTTCTGGACGCCCTCGAAGGCGTCGAGGACCCCGAGCGCAAGCGCAAGATCATCGGCGGCCTATTCATCGACGTCTTCGAAAAGCACGCCAAGGAAGCCGGCTCCGCAAAATTCCTCGGCCAGGGCACCCTCTACCCCGACGTCATCGAAAGCGTCTCCGTCTCCGGCGGCCCCTCCGTCACCATCAAATCCCACCACAACGTGGGCGGCCTGCCCGAGCGCATGGACATGACGCTGGTGGAGCCGCTGCGCGAGCTCTTCAAGGACGAGGTCCGCGCCCTCGGCCGCGAATTGGGCCTCCCCGAGGCCTTCATCGGCCGCCATCCCTTCCCCGGGCCCGGCCTCGCCATCCGCTGCCCCGGCGGCGCGACGCGGGAGAAGGTCGGCATCCTGCAGGCGGCCGACGCCATCTACCTCGACCAGATCCGCAAGCACGGCCTCTACGACGAGATCTGGCAGGCCTTCGCCGTCCTGCTGCCGGTCCGCACCGTGGGCGTGATGGGCGACGGTCGCACCTATGACCACGTGCTGGCCTTGCGGGCCGTGACCTCGGTCGACGGCATGACGGCGGACTACTATCCGTTCGAGCACGCCTTTCTCTCCGAGACCGCCGGCCGCATCATCGGCGAGGTGAAGGGCGTGAACAGGGTCGTCTACGACGTGACGTCGAAACCGCCCGGCACCATCGAGTGGGAGTGACCCGCGTCCTGGCGACGCGCCTCGGCCCCTTGCAACCGCCGCCGGCCGAGCGTATTGCGGCACTCGGTCGGGTGATTAGCTCAGTTGGCAGAGCAGCTGACTCTTAATCAGCGGGTCGTAGGTTCGAGCCCTACATCACCCACCATGAAAAAAAGTGTGAGAGGTTCGTCGCTCAAGACCCGACCGCTTCGGCCCCTGACAGGCAACGGACGAGGCAACTCCAGCTCGGACTTTCGAGCTCGAGCGTGCTGTTTGCTCGCTCGCTGGCGGCCAAAGGGCAGCGACTTGGCACCTTGATTTCGGTCGGCGTCAACCTGATGCTCACCCTCAACCGATACCTGCAGGGCGCGCGCGACGCAGATCCTATCAACTAAAACTTGGTAAAAACGGCGGCATCAATCTAGCCTTCAAAGTGTATATTTCTGTGCTTTCTGAATGACCTGAGATCCGGTCCGCACCCGCGCGGGGTGGAGTCCTCGGGTTGGCCTCTGGGGTCTGGCGGCCTCCTGGGCAAGCCTGGTCTTCTTCGCATTTTCGGCTGGCGGCTGGTTGCCGAGGCGGAATGGGGGCGGGTTCGGTTGCAGTCCTCCTGCCAGGCGGCGAGCGCGCGCCGAGCATGGGCGAGCGAGCAGAACAGCGTCTCGTCGAGGAGTTCGTCCCTGAGCCGGCCGTTGAAGCTCTCCACGAAGGCGTTCTGCCGCGGCCTGCCCCGTTGCCGGCATGCGGTTGCAAGGCAATCTCCGAGAGGGGCGCGATGCAGCGCCAGCCCACAGCGCGCTCCTGCGACCAAGCGAGAATGGCCATGCCGGTGAACTCCGCGCCGTAGCACATTGGGAAGCGGTCGGTTGACGAGGCCTTGGACGGCTGCGGAGCCCCCACGTAGCGCAGCAGTCGGCCATGGCCGGGCTGGAGGTCTCTTACGGTGATGTGGCCGAACGCCACCGCAGAGGAGACCGACCAT
>JBCCPD010000093.1:0-10269 GCA_039025075.1 Pseudomonadota bacterium
ATCCACGACAGGATCAATCGCATGTTCGACGAAACCGCAGTCCGAGACGCCTTGGAAGGGGCGTGGTCGCTCAAGACGGCGAAGCAGTGGTCGCGCGAGAACCCGGCGAACGGTCAGTGCAACGTCACGGCCGCGGTGATCCACGACCTCTTCGGAGGCGACGTTCTACGAACGCGCGTCGGAAGCGTCTGGCACTACTACAATCGCGTGGACGGCAGACGGGTCGACCTGACGGACAGTCAGTTCACTCGCCCCGGGGCAAGGTTCGATCCGCCTGAGCGCTATCAGGATGAGCCGAGCGACCGAATTGCGGCGATGGAGGGTATCCCGCACCACGAATACGACGCTCTCAAAGAGGCGCTGCTCGATCGCCTAGGCTGATCGACGGCGCGCTTGGCCACCGCTTCGACCCCGCCGACGATCCGCGTCGCCGCGGGGGCGGGCCTCAAGCCCCCGCGATCTCCCCGTCCCACTTGTCATGCAGCGCGCGCACCGCCTCGATGCGGGAGCCCAGGGGCGGGTGACTCGCCAGCCAGGCGAGGCCGCCGCGGGGGCCGTGCATGTGCTCGAGCTTCTCGAACATCCGCACCTGAGCCTCCGGGTCCACGCCCGCCCGGCGCATCAGGGCCGCCGCGTAGGCGTCCGCTTCGAACTCCGCCGCGCGGCTGAGCTTGGAGGCGGCCATGTTCGCGATCATCTCGGCGATCCACCAGCCGACGAACGGGATCAGACGGCCCAAGACCATCCCCAGCCCCATCCGCAGCGCGTTCTGCCCGGTCCAGTCGATCATCCGCCGCCGTGTGTGTCCCAGCGCCACATGCCCCAGCTCGTGGGCGATGATCGAGCCGACTTCTTCGGCCGAGACGTCGCCGAGCCGATACTTGTCCATCACCCCGCGGGTCACGTAGATGCCGCCGTCGGGGCTGGCGAGCCCGTTGAACACCGGCTCCTCATAGACCATTGCCTTGAGGTGCGGCAGGTCCACCGCCCGCCCCAGCCGCCGCACCACCGCCTCCAAAGGCGGATCGTCCAGCGGCTTCGACCGCATCGCCAGCATGCGCCGCGTGCGCCAGGCCGAGACGTACCATGTGGCCAGCAGGTAGAGGCCGATGAGCAGGAAGGGCAGAAACCGGATCATGGGTGGGATATAGGCGCACGCGCGCGCGGCGCTAGCGGCTCAGCTCCCGCATTCCCGCATCGAGCCCCTGCAGGGTCATCGGATACATCCGGTCGGCGAAGATCTGGCGGATCATCTGAGTGGACTGGGTGTATTTCCAGGCGTGCTCGGGCGTGGGGTTGATCCAAACGCAGCTCGGCCATTGGTCCGCGGCGCGGGTCAGCCAGACGGAGCCGGGCTCCTCGTTCCAGTGCTCATTCGCGCCGCCGGCATAGGCGATCTCATAGGGGCTCATGGCCGCGTCGCCGACGAAGACGCATTTCCAGTCGCGGCCGTAGGTGTGGATGACGTCCATCGTCGGCAGCTGCTCGTTCCAGCGGCGGCGATTGTCCTTCCAGACGCCCTCGTAAAGACAGTTGTGGAAGTAGTAGTGCTCGAGGTGCTTCAGCTCCGCCCGCGCCGCCGAGAACAGCTCCGAGACCACTTTCACGTGGTCGTCCATCGACCCGCCCACGTCGAGGAACAGCAGCACCTTCACGGCGTTGCGCCGCTCCGGCCGAGTCTTCACGTCGAGATAGCCGTGCTCGGCGGTTGAGCGGATCGTATTGTCTAGGTCCAGCTCTTCGTGCGCCCCGTCGCGGGCCCATTGGCGCAGGCGTTTCAGGGCCACCTTGATGTTGCGCGTGCCCAGCTCGACCGTGTCGTCGAAGTCCTTGAACTCGCGCTTGTCCCAGACCTTCACCGCGCGGCGATGCCGGCTCTCGTGCTGGCCGATGCGCACGCCCTCGGGGTTGTAGCCGTAGGCGCCGAACGGCGAGGTCCCGGCGGTGCCGATCCACTTGGAGCCGCCCTGGTGGCGGCCCCCCTGCTCCTTGAGGCGTTCGCGCAGCGTCTCCATCAGCTTGTCGAAGCCGCCGAGGGCTTCGATCTCCGCCATCTCCTCTTTGGAAAGATGCTTCTCGGCGAGCTTGCGGAGCCATTCCTCGGGCAGATCGACGGTCTCGACCCCTTCGCCGGCGCCGGACACGGCCTCGAGGCCCTTGAAGACCTCGGAAAACACTCGGTCGAACTTGTCGATGTTGCGCTCGTCCTTCACCAGGGCCGAGCGGGCGAGGAAGTAGAACCCCTCCACGTCGTATTGCACGACCTGCCGGTCCATGGCCTCGAGCAGGGTGAGATACTCCCGCAAAGAGACCGGAACGCCGGCCTCGCGGAGCTGGAAGAAGAGGGGAACGAACATGTGGGCGAAGCTAGCGCGCGGCCGGGGCGGCGGCTAGCCGAACATGCCGGTGAAATCGCCGATGGTCGCCACGGCGAAGACCAGCAGCGTCGCGGCGAGCGCATGGATGACGCCGTAGCGCAGCTTGTCGGGCCGGCCGCCGCCGGCGCGCGCTGCGCGGGTCCAGCCGAGCCAGAAAAAGCCCGCGAAGACCAGGATCAGAAGCATCGGGCGCGCTTACCGCTGGTACTTGATGAAAGGCGTGCGCGTCGCAACCTGGTCGTAAAGAGCGCGGCCGCGATAGTTGAATTCCTGCGTGCTCCAGTAGACCGCCGGCCGGCCCGCTGCGTCGGCTGCCGCGTAGACCGCTTCGATCAAGGCGCGCCCGACGCCGCCGGCGCGGGCGGCGGGGTCGACGAACAGGTCCTGCAGGTAGGTCACGTCCTCCAAGCGCCAGTTATGCCGGTGGAAGATGTAGTGGACCAGGCCGATCAGCTCACCGTCCCGCTCGGCCACCAACCCATGCATCGCCGGATCGCCTTCGGCGAGGTTCCGGGCGAAGGCCGCGGCGTAGACCTCTTCGGCCACCGAGGTCTCGTAGAACTCCAGATAGCCGGTCCATAGGCGCCGCCAGGCGGCTTCGTCGCGGGGTTCGAGGGGGCGAATGTTGACCATGGCCGCGGCTTAGCCGCGGGCCCGCGCCGAGGCAAGCGGAACGGGGCCGCGCGTCAGCCCAAGGCTCCGTCGAGCGCGGCCGCCAAATCCAGATGCGCCGGCGCCTGGGTGTTCAGGTGATGCCAGGCCCGCGGCGCGAGGATGCGCGGCACGGTGGGATCCGAGTTCAGCTCCCCGAGCCAGTCGAGCGCGCCCAGGAACTGGGTGACGTCTCGCATGGCCGTCGGCATCGGCCGCGCCGCCCCGGCGGTGATCACCCGGGCGTCGACCTGGCGGGCGAAAGCCTCCGGCGCCGCCATCGCCAGCGCCTGCAAGGCGAAGCTGATCGACAGCGCGCCGCGGGAGTGGCCCAGCAGCGTGTCGATGCGACGGCCGCTCTCGGTCAGAAGGCGGATCAGCATCGCCTCGTCCCAGCCGGGCTGGTGGGTCTGCGCCCGGCAGGCGAAGCGGAGCGCCGCCTCCGCCTCCTGCGGCGTGGGCGGCTCTGCCGGCGCCAGAAGACGGTTCGAGCCTCCGAAGAAGACGCGTCCGCCCATCGCCTCCTCCACCAGCTCCGCCGCGCCGTAGCCGGCGACGATCGCCCCGACCGTCTCTCCCAGATGGTTGGCCAACGTGCGCGCCAGCGACGCCGCGCCCAGATCCGACGCTCCGGCCCCGGCCAAGGCGAAATGGCTCACGCGGCGGCCAGGGGCCGCCAGGAACGCCTCGAACCCCTCGAACTTCTCCACCGCCACGCCGGCGCGCGCCTCGTTGGGATGCACGACCAGAATGGCGCCCTCCAGCGAGATTTCGGCCGACAAGGCCCCGACCTCGCTGGACGAAAGGTTGCCCACGTCATGAACGGCCCAATCGAACACGGTGTTGCGCAAAGCCAATGGGCTGGCGGACCCGGTCAGGCGCGGAAGCAGGTCGAAAGCCATGGAACATCCTCGTCAGCGGAATGCTGCATTGCACAATGTAAAGGAAAAACGACGGTCCGTCGAGTTCGCAGACTTGACGCCTGCGCTTCAGGCCAGCAGCGCCAGCGAAAACAGGCTTGCCACGGTGCTGAGCACGATGGCCTTGGCGATCGATTGCGGCGGCGTTCCGTAGAACGTGGCGAGCGCATAGGGCATCGCTCCGCAGGGTCCGGCGGCGAGCAGAACCATCAAGGCCGCCGCCTGCGACGGCGCGCCGTAGAGCGCGTTGAGGGCCCAGACCACGGCCGGATGCGCGAAGATCGCCAGCGCCGCGATGGAGAGGGAGACTCCGCCGAAGCGCCGCAGGTCCGAGCTCGACAGCGTCACCCCCAGGGCGAACAGCGCCGCCGGCGCCGCCGCGGCCCCGGCGAAGCCCAGGAACCGCTCCAGCCCCGGATGCACGCTGAGGCCGGCGAAGTTCACCGCCAGCCCAAGCGCCGGCCCCAGCAGCATGGGGTTCTTGAGCACCTGTCCCACGATGACGGCGGGCGGGCGGCCCTTGCCGGTGATCGCCTCCATCGCCACGACGGTCAGCGGCCAGGTCACCAGGGCGTCGACGGTCACGATGGCGGCGATGGGGGCGGCGGCGGCGGTCCCATAGAGCCCCTCGGCCACCGGCAGCACGAACAGCACATGGTTCACGAAGGCGGCGGCGAAGCCCAGCAGAAGCGCCTCGTCGGCCGCTCGGACGAAGACGTAGCGGGCGATCAGAAAGCCCAGGGCGTAGACCACGACCTCGCCGGCCGCGTAGACGCCGATGGCCTGCCAGTCGAAGGCCGAGAGCGGCGCGGCCGAGAGGATCCCGAACAGCAGCGACGGCACCGCCACGAGCAGCACGAAGCGGTTGATGTGGCCCGGCGCCTCCGGCGCCACCAGGCCCCTCGCGCCCAAGGCGAAGCCGATCGCCATCACCGCGAAGATCGGCAGGATGGCGTCGGTGAGAGCCTGAAGCACCGCCCGGGCCTAAGCGGAAGTCAGCCCCGCTGCCGCCGCGCCATGAAGGCGAGCCGCTCGAAGAGATGCACGTCCTGCTCGTTCTTCAAAAGCGCGCCGTGCAGGCGGGGCAGGGCTTCCCCCGACTCCTGGCGCAGGTCCGCCGCGTCCAGATCGTCGGCCATCAGCAGCTTCAGCCAGTCCAGCACTTCCGACGTCGACGGCTTCTTCTTCAGCCCCGGCGTCTCCCGCACCTCGTAGAACTGGGTCAGGGCGGCGCGCAGCAGGCTCTGCTTGATGTCCGGGAAGTGCACCTTGACGATCTCCGCCATGGTCTCCGCCTCCGGAAAGCGGATGTAGTGGAAGAAGCAGCGGCGCAGGAAGGCATCCGGCAGCTCCTTCTCGTTGTTGGAGGTGATGATGACGATGGGCCGGTGCGCGGCCTTCACCGTCCGCCCGGTCTCGTAGACGAAGAACTCCATGCGATCGAGTTCCTGCAGCAGGTCGTTCGGGAACTCGATGTCCGCCTTGTCCACCTCGTCGATCAGCAGCACGACCTTGTTCTCGGCCTCGAACGCGTCCCACAGCTTGCCGCGCTTGATGTAATTGCCGATGTCCTGGACCTTTTCGTCGCCGAGCTGGCTGTCGCGCAGGCGGCTCACCGCGTCGTACTCGTAAAGCCCCTGCTGAGCGCGCGTGGTGGACTTCACCGACCATTCCAGCATCGGCAGATCGAGGGCCTGGGCCACCTGGCGCGCCAGCTCGGTCTTGCCGGTGCCGGGCTCGCCTTTGACCAGCAGGGGCCGCTCAAGCGTGATGGCCGCGTTGACGGCGATCTTGAGGTCGTCCGTGGCCACGTAGTCGCTTGTGCCTTCGAATCTCATCGCGGTGTCTCGCCCCTTCGGCCTCGCATGCTCCGTCGGCGCGCAAGGTGGCGCAGGGCCTGCGGGGCGGCAAGGGCGGGCCGCCGTTTCCGTTTTCAGAACGGTCGAGCCAAAGAGTGGAAAATGACGCCGACATGTCCATAAGTTGCGCGTCGCAATGATCCGAAAGCCAACCTTGCGCGTGACTTAACGCATTGGCGTGGCTATACGGACCGCGCGTTCCGACGGGATCGCGGTGCGGACTTCGCCAAGCCCCGACCGCTCGATACCGACTCATGAACGCCGCGGGGTGGGTTGAGAGCATCGAGGTGCCGCACGATGAAGTCAGAAATCATTCTGGACAGCGAATACATGCCGTCGGAAGACGAGGCGTTCATGAACGCGCGCCAGAAGGAATACTTCCGACGCAAGCTGATGGAGTGGCGCGACAGCCTTCTCGAGGAGGGCAAATCGACCATCGAGGGTCTGCAGGACAGCGCCCAGGCGGTGCCCGACATCGCCGACCGCGCCAGCGCCGAGACCGACCGCGCGCTCGAACTGCGCACCCGGGACCGTCAGCGCAAGCTGATCTCCAAGATCGACAGCGCCCTGCGGCGGCTGGAGGACGGCTCCTACGGCTATTGCGAGGTCACCGGCGATCCGATCAGCCTGCGCCGGCTGGACGCGCGGCCCATCGCGACGCTCAGCCTCGCGGCGCAGGAGATGCACGAGCGGCGCGAGCGGGTCTATCGCGACGAGTGATCCGCGGCCTTGCGCCTCCGGACCGTGAAGGCCGCCCCTCGGGGCGGCCTTCGTGGTTGAGGGGCCTGGGATCAGCCCGCCCGCCGTCGCCGGCGCAGGGCCGCCCCGGCCAGCAGGGCGGCGGCGAGCAGCGGCCCGGCCGCGGGGATCGGCACGGCCGAGAAGTTGTCGGCCGCGTAGTCCGGCAGCTCCGACAGCGCCGCGCCCTGGCCGCCCGAGGCGATGGCCGCGACGATGGTCAGATCGCCGAGACCGCCCGCCTGCCGCGTGATGTCCTCGGAGAACACCAGGCGGTTCCGCTGCTGGATCGAGTTCCAGTAGAGGAAGAAGCCCTTGCGGCCGGGATCGTCCTGCAGGGCGTCGGCGATCTCGAAGCCCGCCGTGCCCGCCAGGAACGGGTCCGACGGGGCGTCGCCGAACCGGTCGCGGCCCTGCACCACGATGATCGGCGTGACGTCCGCGGGCAGCGGATCGATCATCGTCAGCCCGTCCACGGAGGGATTGGCGTTGATGAAAACCGTGGACGTGGCCGCCCCGAAGGAGGCGAGGTCGAGCTCGAAGACGTCGCCGCCCGGCCCGGGCTGGAAGCCCTCGAGCTCCAGCGTCGGCGCTCCGGCCGAGATGATCAGGGCCTGGGCCGACCCTGCGGCGCCGGCCAGGACGGCCGCCGCCAGGAAGAGTGCTTTCATGGATGTCGCTCCTCTGTGTCGAGCGCCGGTCCCTGCGCAGGACGCACGGGGATCCGACGACCCTGGGTCGGACGAGGGCGGATTACGGTTCAAAAAAAAGGCGCGTGACGTTTTCCTGTCGTCGACGGCGGGGGATTCGGCCCGCCTTCCGGCGGCGCGGGCGTCCGGGCGAGGGCTTCGCCCACGCCGGGCCCTCCGCGAGCCGGTCGGCCCGGCGAACCACGGGACGCGCGCGGACGGTGTGCACGCTTGCACATCCGTGCAAGCATCTGAAATTCCTATCACAATCTATATTTTGAATGTCTCTGACTCCCCGCGCGGACGTCGAGACCGACCGGCTCGGGGCTCAGCCCTCGACCCGCCGCCAGTCCAGCGTCGCGGTCCCGCCGAGGCCGGAGGAGTGGGTTCCGCGCGCCGTCAGGCGCAGGGTTCCGTCCGCGCTCAGGCGCGCCTCGCGGGTCAGGGTTCGGCCGATCCAGGCGGGGATCGAGGCGATCTGTACGTCGTGCCGGACCTCGCCGTCGACCAGCCGCCAAGGGCCGGCATAGCCGACATAGTCGGGCTGCTGCGCCTCCGGCAGGTCCGCCTCGCCGGCCCGCACGGCGCTCAGATGCGCGCTCATCCGCCCGTCGTCGCCGTAGTGGAGAAGGCCCAGCGCGCCGTCAGGCCAGCGCGGCGCCTCCTCCCCTCCCTCCGGCCGGACCACGTAGCGGACCAGGCGCCAGGACCCTACCAGGTCTTCCGCGGTCGGAGAGGTCATGGGCGCATCCCTTTCCAGACGAAGGGGCGACGCAGGTCCGCCGCCCCCTCCGCCCTTACGTCAGAGCGTTGCAGAAGCGCTGGATGCGGCTGCAGGCCTCCTCCAACGCCTCGTCCGACGTGGCGTAGCTGACCCGGAAGCAGGGCGAGGCGCCGAAGGCCGCGCCATGGACCACGGCGACGCCTTCGCTTTCCAGCAGTTCGGAGGCGAAGTCCTCGTCCGTCTCGATCACCTTGCCCGAAGGCGCGGTCTTGCCGATCAGCCCGGCGACGGAGGGATAGACGTAAAAGGCCCCCTCGGGCGTCGGGCACTCGATCCCGGTGGCTTGGTTGAGCATGGAGCACACGAGATCGCGGCGGCGCTTGAAGGTCTCCCGGTTCGGCTGGAGAAAGTCCTGCGGGCCGGTCAGCGCCTCGACCGCCGCCCATTGGGCGATGCTCGACGGGTTCGACGTGCTCTGCGATTGAATCTTCCGCATCGCCCCGATCAGCGGCTCGGGCCCCGCCGCATAGCCGATGCGCCAGCCGGTCATGGCATAGGCCTTGCTGACGCCGTTGCAGGTCAGGGTGCGGTCCTTCAGCCCTGGCTCCACCTCCACCGGCGTGGCGAAGACGAAAGGCTCGTAAACGATGTGCTCGTACATGTCGTCGGTCATCACCCAGACATGGGGGTGCTTCATCAGAACGTCCGTCAGCCCCTTCAGCTCCTCGGCGGTGTAGCCGGCGCCGGAGGGGTTGGACGGTGAGTTGAAGATGAACCACTTGGTCTTCGAGGTGATCGCCGCCTCCAGCTGCGCGGGCGTGACCTTGAAGTTGGTCTCGATCCCGGCCTGGATCGTCACCGGCTCTCCCCCCGCCAGCAGCACCATGTCCGGATAGCTCACCCAATAGGGCGCCGGGATGATCACCTCGTCCCCCGGGTTCAGCGTCGCCATGAGGGCGTTGTAGAGGATCTGCTTGCCGCCCGTGCCGACCGAGACTTGGGAGGGCGCGTAGTCCAGCCCGTTCTCGCGCTTGAACTTGGCGCAGATCGCATCCTTCAGCTCGGGGATGCCGTCGACGGCGGTGTACTTGGTCTTGCCCTGGTCGATGGCGGCCTTGGCGGCGGCCTTGATGTTGTCGGGCGTGTCGAAATCGGGCTCTCCCGCGCCCAGGCCGATGACGTCCTTGCCCGCGGCCTTGAGCTCGCGCGCCTTGTTGGTGACCGCGATGGTGGCGGAGGGCTGGACGCGGGCGAGGCTGTCGGCGAGGAAGGCCATGGATCTTCTCCGTGGGCGCAGGGGTTGGCGGGACCGGCGGCTGAACCGGGCCCTGCTGCGATACGCTCGCGGGCGCGCCGCGGCAAGCGGCGCCTTGCGCGAAGGGATGGGTCAGTCCTCCGGCGGAGCCGGCGCGAGCGGGGCGTCCGGCGCCTCGGCCCGGTCGCGGCCGAAGACCCGGTCTCCGGCATCGCGGGCGGCGCGGAGCGCATCGAGCGCGCCGGCCAAGACCTGCTCCAGCAGATCGCGCCCCAGCGCCGACGCCTCCGCCGCCGTTCGGATCCGCGCCGGGGCGTCGTCGTCGTCCGACGCGATCCGCGCGGACCGGGCGTCTTCGACGGCGGAGCGGATGGGGGAGCGAATGGGGGCGGGCGAGACGGCCGGCGCCGCCGTGAGGTTCGGCGCCGTCGACGGCGCCGGCGCGTCGCCAGGCTCGCGCGTCGCCCTAGGCGCCGGGCCCGAGGAGAAGAACAGCCCGCCGCTGCCGGGCGCCTTGGCGGAGCCGGGCAGCAGCCCGTCCTGCCGTCGCTCCGCCACGCCCATCAGCAACGCCATCCCGACGAGGCTCAGTCCCCCGACCAAAATAACGTTGCGTAAGCTCATGGCCGCCGTCCGCGTCCCTTGCTGCGCGGCGTCATGCCCCCCGGGGCATGCCGCGCTCCGTCATGCCGCCAAGCCGCGGCCCCTGCCTTCCCTCGATGGCAAGCCTAAACCATTCATCTAAAATTCACAATGATTGCCGTCCTGGTCCCCGGTCGACCCCCATCGCGCGGCGCAGGGCCGCCCAGGGCCGCCCGTCGATCGCGGCGAGGCCCAGGGCGATCAGCGCCAGACCGGCATAGGCGCGCGGCTCCAGCCGCTCGTCGAGAAGGGCCCAGCCTAGAAAAATGCCGAAGGGCGGTATGATCAGCGTCACCAACATGGTGTTGGCGGCGCCGGCCCTGGCCAGGATGCGGTAGTAAAGCAGATAGGCCCCCGCCGTCGCGGGCAGGCCGTAGTAGAGCAGCGCCGCCCAGACCTCCGACGCTGGCGAT
>JBCCPD010000094.1:0-10188 GCA_039025075.1 Pseudomonadota bacterium
CGAGGAGCTGGCGGCCGAGCGCGCCGCCCGCGAGGCGGCGGAGGCGGAACTCGCGGCGATGCGCGCGGCCCCCAAGCCGGCCGCGGCCCCCGCCTCGGGCGCCAGCGGCGATGCGGAGCTGCTGGAGGTGGAGAACGCCGCCCTGCGCAAGGCCCTGGCCGAAGCGGAGGCCCGCGCCAAGGCCGGCTGACCGGCCCCCTCGCGGCGCCGGCCTTTCCGCAGGACGCCCGAGCGCTCGACGTCTCCGCGCGCCGCCTTAAGGCCGGACGCCCCGCTCGACCTTCGGCGTCACTTGAAATCGGGCTCTGAGGCCCAGTCGAACACCTGCGGCAGATCCGTAGGCGCCTTGCGGGTGAAGTCCGGCGCGCGCTTCTCCACGAAGCTCGTCACGCCCTCATGCCCGTCCTGCATCGACAGCGCGAAAATCACGCGGCTGTCCAGCTCATGCGCCGCCATCGGATGCTCCGCGCCCGCCATCCGCCACAGCATCTGCCGGTTCACCGCGACCGAAACCGGGGACACCCCGTCGATGTAGCGCCGCGCCACCGCCTTGGCCTCGTCCAACAGCGCCTCCGGCTCGACGACCTTGGTCGCGTAACCCGCCGCAAGGCACTGATCGGCCGGAACGATCTCCCCCGACATGGCCCAGTCGAGCGCCGTCGACATGCCCACCAGCCGCGGCAGGAACCAGGACGAGCATGCCTCCATGCACACCCCGATCTTGGAGAACACGAAGCCCAGCCGGCCCTTCGTGGACATGATCCGCGCGTCCATCGGCAGCGTCATGGTCGCCCCAACGCCCACCGCGACCCCGTTGATCGCGGCGATCACCGGCGTGGTCATGCGGAAGATGCGCAGCGAGATGCGCCCGCCCAGATCCCGGATCTTCTCCGCCTCAGGCCCGAACGGATCGACGCTCTCGTCGAGGCCGAAGACGTTGCCCTCCGCCTGCAGGTCCATGCCGGCGCAGAAGCCGCGCCCCTCGCCGGTGAAGATCAGCGCCCGCACCTCGGGGTCCGCGTCCGCCCGCTCCAGCACGCCGAGGATGTCGTGGGCCATGCGCACGGAAAACGCGTTCAGCACCTCGGGGCGCGACAGGGTGACCACGGCGATCGGCCCGTCCGTCTCCCAACGCAGGGTCTCGTAGGTTCCGCCGGCGATCTCTTCGGCGACGGCGGGGCTCGGCAGGGTCATGGGGCGCGTCCTTCCTTTGCGACTTTCGGCGGACCCTGCCGACTGCGATGGCCCGCCGCAAGGCGCTTGCCCGTCGCGGGCCGCGCCCCAGGATCGCGGGCATGGACGACGTCGACCCCATCTGCCCCCTCTGCCGCCGCCCGATCCCGCCGGGGGTCCGCCAATCCATCCACCATCTGGTGCCCAAGCTGAAAGGCGGCGCCCACGGCCCGACCGCGCTTCTGCACCAGATCTGCCATGACGAGATCCACGCCGCCTTGACCGAGGCGGAGCTGGCGCGCGACTACGACACGCCCGAGGCCCTGCGCACCCACCCCCGGCTCGCCCGCTTCATCGCCTGGATCGAGACGAAACCGCCCGAGTTCGACGCCCGCTCCCTCGAAAGCGTCCGCCGGCGACGCAACAGTGGACGGCGCAGAAGATGACGGCGCCAAAGATGAGGAGAGGCCCATGGCCTTGCCCCCCGACCTGAACATCGACGCCTCCGTCAACGTCCTGCGGGGCGAGCTTGAAAGCTGCTCCTTCGACCCGCTGACCGGCTTCTTCCGCAACGGCTGCTGCGACACCTCGGACGCGGATCAGGGCTCTCACACAGTCTGCGCGGTGATGACGGCGGAGTTCCTGGAGTTCTCCAAGGCCCGCGGCAACGATCTGTCGACCCCCCGCCCCGAATACGGCTTCGCCGGCCTCAAGCCCGGCGACCGCTGGTGCCTATGCGCCATGCGTTTCCGCGAAGCGTGGGAGGCCGGGATGGCCCCCAAGGTGCGGCTCGAAGCGACCCATCTGCGCGCCCTCGACGTGGTGCCGCTGAGCGCCCTGAAGGAGTGCGCGCTCGACGCGTGAGGGCGCTCCGAAGCGCCGACAGAGCCTGCCGATGAGCTTCTCCGAAGACGCCTTCTTCGCCGAGATCGCCGCCCGCGGCGCGCCCCGCCTGCGCGTCGCCGGCCTCGTCCTGCACGACGGAGCCGTCCTCACCCAGCAGGCCGCCGACGATCCGGCCGGCTACCACGCCTTGATCGGCGGAGAGGTCGAGGCGGGCGACGCCCTCGCCGGCCGCCTGGCACAGGAGTTCCAAGAGGAGACCGACGCCGCCCTCCTCGACTGCCGCTACCTGCTCTGCGTCGAAAACCGCTTTCTTTGGAACGGCGCCGCGATCCACCAGATCGAGCATGTCTTCGCCGCCACCCTCGACCGCGTCGACCTCCGCTCCCGCGAGGCGCATCTCGCCTTCCGCTGGCTGCCCCTCGCCGGCATCGCCCAGGCCGACCTGCGCCCGCGCGTCCTGCGCGACGCCCTCGCCGACGGCAGCTGGCGGACCGCGCGCCACTTGGTGGAGCCCCTGCCCTGACCGACCGCGCCGCGCCTGCGTCGCCGCGGCTGCGCCCCAAGCGCCCTCAGCCCTCCGGCGAAGCCCCCGGCGCGTCCTCCCGCCGCTCGCCCGGCTCCGGGCGCAGCCCATAGGGCGCGGCGAGCCGCCAGACATGGTCCGGGATCATCGCCTTCATGCGCCGCGGATGCGCCGAGCGCAGGTGCAGGATCGTCTCGACCGCCTTCATCTCCAGCCGCGCCCGGGCGAATTCCAGCCCCCGCGGCCCCGTCCGCGGCTGCAGCCAGGCCACGATGGGCCGGACCCAGTCGGGCATCGCGCGCAGCGGCAGCCCGCCCGCCGCCCGCGCCACGTTCTTGACGAAGCCCGCGACCGCGCCCTTGCGCGACCCCTTCGACCTGAGCGGCTTTTCGACCAGCTCCCCCTCGACCAGCGCCGCGATCTCCGCCCCTCGGGCATTGCGCTCGATCAGCCACTGCTCGCCCTCGCCGGCCATGTAGCCCACGGTCACGTCGGCCAGCGAATTGGCGTAGTCCACGCAGGTCCGGCAGGTCATCGGAAAAAAGTCCGACGGCAGCTTGGAGATCGGCAGCTTCAGGAACGGCACCGTCCGCACCCGTCCGTCGTCATGCCGGATCTCCACCCGATAATCGGCCCGGAACTCCAGGTAGGAGATGGTTTCCGGCGCGTCGTCCAGCAGCGCCAGAAACTCATGGAACCGCTCCGTCGTGGTGTTGTCGGAACAGGGCGTGCCGATGACGTATAGCCGCTCGAGCCCCAGCTCCCGCTCCAAAGCCCGCAGCGCATGCACCTGGCAGGGGATGCCGACCACCGCGAGCCGCCGATGCCCCGCCGCCACCGCCGGCTCCACCAGAGCCAGCAGGGGCGCCCAGCCCATGCGCATGCCGCGGCAGGCGGAGACCTCGTCGGGCGTGGTGCACAGCCGCGGCTCCGGCTTCCACCGGTCCTCCGGCGACGGGCCGCAGGCCAGCACCGCGTCGACCGCCCCGGTCTCCAGCAGCCGCTCCGCCAGCCGCGTGGTCAGCCCGGTCCACTGGGCGCCCGGCCGAGGCCGTTGCAAGGCCAAGCGCCGCATGCGCCGATGCACGCCGAAGAAGGTCTCCGAGGCGGAGGCCGGATCGCGCGCCCGGCCATGGGCCCGCCGCTCCAACCCCGCGTAGTCGGGGCGGATGAACTGGCAGGCGCGGCCGCAGCGGCCGGGATCGTCGGTGCGCGAGATCCCGCAATCGGTGCACAGCTTGCGCGGAGCCGCGTCCGGCAGAACCGGCGGGACGGCGGGCGCGGCGGCGAGATCGTCGGGGGGCATGACGTCACCTGTCAGGTTTGGTTGACAGTGGCGCGCTCCCGCCTCCGCGTCAATGGACGGGGTCCGCGGCCCCGCACGCTCGAGCGAAGACCTGGCCGACGGCCGCCGAAGGACCGCGGACGCGCCGGGCCGCCCGGTCGCCAAGACCCTTCGATCGGATCCAACGACCGAGCCAAGACGCATGGCGACCCTCCCGACCCCGACCGACGCGCCGCGGCCAACCCGGCTCCCCGGATTTGACGACCGCCGCCGACGCGCCGATGCTCCCCCCGCCGACGCGCGGCGACGGCTAAAGACCGGGGGAGGGATCGTGGGACGGGTGCTGGCGGTCGACATCGGAGCCTCTTCGCTCAAGCTCGGGCTTTTCGCCCCGGACGGCCCTTCGCTGGCCCAGGCCGAGGCGCCCACCGGCGCCGAAACCGATCCCGACGGACGCTCCGAGATCGATCCGGCGCGGTGGCGCGCGGCGCTCGACCGGGCCCTGGCCGAGGCGGCGCGCGCCGCCGGCGGCCTCGGCGAGGTCGCGGCCGTCTGCGCCTGCGGCATGACCCGCACCCAGGTTCTGGTGGATGCCGAAGGGTCCGCCCTGCGCCCGGCGCTCGGCGTGCTCGACACGCGGGCGGCCGCCGCGGCCGCCAGGGGACGCGCCATCCCCGGCCTGAAGGCGCCGGCGCGCGACGAGGCCGCGCGGCTCGACGCCTCCCACCCCGCCGCCCGCCTCGCCTGGCTGCGCCGCGAAGCGCCCGAGGCCTGGGACCGAGCCGCGGCGGCGATCGAGCCGAAGGATTGGCTGAACGCTCTGCTGACCGGCGTTCCGGGCTCCGATCCCATCTCCATGGAGCGGCTGTCGGCCGCGCAGGACAGCGGCCTCGCCGCGGCGATGGGCGTGGATCGGGACCTCAGAGCGCCCCTGACGCCGCCCGAGGGCGTGATGGGGCGCGTGCGGCCCGGTCTCGGCGGCGCGCTCGACCGGCTCGCCGGCGCGCGCGTGCTCAGCGGCTGCCATGACGCGCGCATGGCGGCGGCGGGGCTGGGGGCGCTGCGCCCGGGCGGCGCCTACGTGATCTCCGGCACCACCGAATCCTCGGGCCTTCTGGCCCCGTCGCCGGCGCAGGCCGAAGGGCTGCTGACCGTGCGCTGGGACGACGGGCTGTGGCAGATCGGCGGCCCGGGCCTCAACGGCGCCTCGATCCGCGACTGGGCGGCGCGCCTCGGCGCCCCCGCCCCCTCTTCCGGCCCGCCGCCCGCGCGCCCGCTCCTGTTCCTGCCCTTCCTGAACGGCGAGCGGACGCCGGTCTGGAACGGCGACCTGCGGGCCGCCTTTCTGGGGCTCGACGCCGGCCACGGTCCGGCTGATCTTGTCCGCGCGGCCATGGAGGGGTTGGGGTTCTTGAATCGCTGGGTGATCGAACGCGCCGAGGCGGCGTCGGGCCTCAGGGCAGACCGCGTGGCCCTGTCCGGCGGCGGCGCCGCCGCGCCCTGGCCCGAGATCCGTGCCGCCGCCCTGGGCCGCCCGGTCGAGGTCCCGGCCCTCCGCCACGCCGGCCTCGCCGGCTGCGCGGCCGTGGCGCTGATCGCCCTCGGGCGGGCCGGATCGCTGACCGAAGCCGCGCGCGCCGTCTGCGGGCCGCCGCGCATCGCCGCGCCCGATCCCGCCTCCGCGGCCCGCATGGACGGCTTGTTCGAGATCTTTCAGGAGGCCGTCGCGCCCGTCGCCGCCCTCTCGACGCGGCTCGCCCGGTTGCCGAGGACCGGCGCGGAGCCGGCGGAATGAACGATCGGGTTCGGCACGTGATCTCCACCTACGGCACGGCGCTGGCCGGCCTGGCGCTCTTCGTCTTCCTGCTGATCTTCGCCCGCAACTTCGCCGCGCCGGCGAACCTTCTGAACGTGCTCAAGCATGCCAGCTTCCTGGCCATCCTCGGCGCCGGCTTCGCCTTCGCGCTGCTGGCGGCGGAGCTCGACCTCTCCTTCGCCGCCCTTTGCTCGCTGGCCGCCATCGTCACCGGAGGGCTGGTGCATGGCGGAACCGCGTGGGAGCTGGCGGCCCTGGCCGGCCTCGCCGTCGGCCTCGCCGGCGGCGTCCTCAACGGCCTTCTGGTCACCAAGGCCAAGGTCCCGTCGCTGATCGCCACGCTGGGATCGGCGTCGGTCGCCAACGGGCTCGCCTTCATGGCCACCGGCGGCGTCGCCTTCGTCGGCCGCTGGGACCCGGCTTTCCTGTCGCTGGCCCGCGGCTCGATCCTCGGCGTCCCCGCGCTGGCGCTCTTCATGGCGGCCGCGGTGGCGCTCGGCTGGCTGGTCTCCAAACGCACCCGCCTCGGCGCCCATATGCTGGCGACCGGAGAGGCGGAGGAAGCCGCCCGCCGCGCCGGCATCGCCACCGCCCGCATGAAGCGCACCGGCCTCGCCATCTCCGGCGCAGCGGCGGGCGTGGCGGCGGTGCTGCTCACCGCCAACCTCTCGTCGGCCGCGCCGCAGATGGCCGGCGACTACCTCTTGAACGCCATCGCCGCGGTGCTTTTGGGCATGACCATGTTCGAGCCCGGCCGCCCCAACATCCTCGGCGCCTTCGTCGGCGCCCTCGTCCTCGCCATGCTGTCCAACGGTCTCGTGCTGCTCGGCGCGCCCTACTACTTGCAGGACATCATGCTCGGAGCGATCTTGATCGCCTCCGTCAGCGTTTCCGCAAGCGCCCTCAAGAAGGCCGCGTTCACCGTTTGATCCCAAGGGAGTCTTCGCCATGATCCGCACCGCCGCCCTGGCCGCCGCCGCCAGCCTCTTCGCCTTCGCCGCCCAAGCCTTCGAGGTCGGCGTCGTCGCCTTCCAGATGTCCGCCGAAACCCACGCCCGCGTCGCCAACGCGGTGGAGGCCGCCGCGGCCGAAAAAGGCTGGGACGCCACCGTCCTCAACTCCAACGGCGCCCTCCCCACCCACGCCGAACAAATAGAAAACCTGATCCAGCGCGGCGTCGACGGCATCATCCTCGCGATGTCCAAGCCTGTCGAGTTCGACGCCCAGTTCGCCGCTGCGAAGGAGGCCGGCATCCCGCTGATCACGGTCATGTCCGGCGCCTCCGAGCACGCGCTCTTCGACATCCAGGTCAACGAGTACGCCGTCGGGGCCGACGCCGCGCTCTACCTCCTCGGCGCCATCGGCTTCGAAGGCCCGATCCTCACCCAGCGCTTCGAAAGCAATGTCGGGACCCGCATCCGCGGCAAGATCCTCGACCAGGTCCTCTCCGAGAACACGGCGGTGGAGGTCGTCGGCGCCCACTCCATGGCTCGCACCAAATCCTGGCGGGAGGACGTGCGCCAGGGCATGCAGGCCCTGATCCTGCAGAACGCCGGGAACTTCGAGGGCGTCTGGGCCAGCTTCGACGGCCAGGCCTTCGTCATCGACGACATCCTCTCGGCCCAGGGCATGCAGAAGGGCGACGTGACGCTGGTCTCCATCGACGGCGGGGCCGAGGCCTACCGCCGCATCGCCGATCCGGCCTCGATGATGACCGCCACCGTGGCCATCCCCTTCGAGGCCATGGGAGAGGCCGCCGTCGACGCCATGGAGGCCATCGCCGTGAACGGCGAAGCCAAGGACAGCGTCACCGCCGGCCCCTACCTTTTCATGAACGCCGTCCTGGTCGACGCCGCCAACGTCGCCGAGTTCCTCGAGTGAGCCTTTCGGGCGGGGGCGGCCCCGCGCCGCCCCTCCTGACCGTGGAGGGCGCCCGAAAGACCTACGGCGCCGTGCAGGCCCTGCGCGGCGTCGATTTTTCGCTGGCGCCGGGCGAGGTCCACGCCGTCTGCGGCGACAACGGCGCCGGCAAATCGACCCTGATCAAACTGATCTCCGGCGTCGAGGAGCCGGACGCCGGCGCGATCCGCCTGCGCGGCGAACCGAAAGACTTCGGCTCGCCCGAGGACGCCCTTCAGGCCGGCATCGCCACGATCCACCAGGACCTCGGCCTCGTGCCCGGCATGACCATCTGGCAGAACATCTTCCTGGGATCGGAGCTGGAGCGGCGCGTGCTGGGCCTGAAGCTTCTGGACCGCGCCGCCATGATCTCCGGCGCCCGCGCCTATCTCGGCCGCCTCAACGCCACGCTCGAGGACATGGAGCTGAAGGTCGACGCCCTCTCCGGCGGCCAACGCCAGGCGGTGGCCCTGTCGCGCGCCCTGCGCCGCTCGGCCGAGATCATCATCATGGACGAGCCCACCGCCGCCCTCGGCGTGCGCGAGACCGCCAAGGTCCTGGACCTCATCCGCGCCTTGAAGGCCCAAGGCGCCGCGGTCATCCTCGTCAGCCACGGCATGGCCGAGGTCGCCGCCGTCGCCGACCGCGCCACGATCCTGCGCGCCGGCCGCGCCGATCCGCCCTTCGACGTGCCGGGCCTGACCGCCGAAGACCTGTCCCGCCGCGTGCTGGAGCCGCTGGTCGGCTAAGCTCCGTCGGCGCCGGCCGCGCCCGCGCAAAGCCCGACGCCCCGCCTCGCCGCCGGCATCGCGCCGACGGCGCCGCGCCCCCGGCGCCCAACCCGAAACTCAAAAGAACCGCGTCACCCGCATCACCAGCGCCGGGTCCGCCGACAGCGGCTCGACCAGCGCGTCGCCCGAGCCCTCGAAGGCCCGGCCCTCCACCTCCAGCAGGACCCGGTCGCCGATGCGCCGCTGGAACTCGATGGAGGCCTGGATCGCGCCGCTCTCGTAGTCGAGGATCGCGCCGCCCAGCAGCTCGGTGTCCTGAACGTCGTTCCAGGTCAGCCGGGCCCCGGCGAAGACGTCGCTGCCGAACACCGGCTCGGCCGATCGCCCGCGCCCGCGCGTATCGTGCAGGTGCTCGCCGATCACGCCGAGGTCGAGGCCTGCGCCCGCCACATCGAAGAACGTGTACTCGACCCCCGCGGCCGAAGCCGTGAAGGCCTCCGACGCCGCCCAGCCCGCCGCCGCTTCAAGCTTCAAAAGCCACGGCCCGGTGGTGAACTGAGCGTCGACGCCCCCCTGCGCCAGCTCCGCATAGAACGGCCTCAGCCTGCCGATCGCGGGATCGAACTCCAAGCTCGGCGCGCGGCTCGTGCCGTAGAAGGCATGCAGGCCCAGATCGAGATCGTCGATCCGGGTCTCGAAGCGCATCGCCGCGTCGCCGGCCCATACGCCGCCGCCGCGCTCGAACGCGGCCCGGCCCCCGGCGACGACCGGATCGGGCCGCAGCCTGCCGTCCTCTCCCGGAAACTCCCGTTCGCGGAAGTAGGGAAGATAGAAGACATCCAAGCTGCCCGTCTCGCCGCGCCAATTGAGGCGCAGCATCGGCTGGCCGAGCTTCTCGTCCCCGTCCACGTCCTCCAGCAGGTCGATCTGGTTGATCACGTCGACCGGGTTGTGCGCCTCCGCCACGCCCCAGAAGACGGTGGAGAGGCCGACCAAAGCCTCCCAATCGCCGAACGCAAAGGACAGGTTCGCTTCGCGGGCGTCGAAATAGGTCCGCGCCCGATCCGCGCCGTCGAGCCGAAGATAGGGCTCGAACCGCAGCCGCGCATCGCGGTCGTCCGACCGCCACGAGGCCTCGCCGGTCAGAACCAGGCTCGGCTGCAGATGCTCCAGCTGGCCGTCGAACTGCGGCTCGTCCGGAAACAGCCGCAGCTCCGCCGTCGCCTCGGGCCGGAAGACCACGTCGTCCAAAAACGACTGCCCGGCGGCGGGCGCGGCGGCGAAGGCGGCCGTCGCGGCCGCCCCCGCCCGCGCGAGCAGGCGCGTCGCCATCTCGACGCTCACAAGCGCTCAAGCGCGGCGGGCTCGAAGTCCCGCCGGTCGAGATCCACGTCGAAGCGGTACTCGCCCGCTTCGAGAACCGTGGTCTTGCCGGTCAGATGATTGGTCATCACCTGGCGATGCGGCCGCAGCCAGCCGCCGGGATACTCGCGGTAGTCCAGCAGATCCAGCATCTTTAGAAGCTGGCCGCCGCGGTCGAAGAACTCGATCTTCCGCGACTGGAAGGTCTCCGTGTCGAAGAAGCAGTGCAGCTTCGAATAGCCCGACCGCTCATAGCGCGGCACGCACTCGACGACGTCCATCTCCATGCCGTCGACCATGCGGGTTTCCAGATACGCGTAGTCGAACTTGCCCAGCTCGTTGGCCGTCAGGTCCTCGAAGGCGAACTCGCTGCCCACGAAAGGGCCGGACTTGTTGGCCGAGGAGATGCGCTTCGTGCGCCGCAGCGCCGGCAGGTACAGCCATTGGTCGTCGGCATCGAGGATCTTGGCATGCGACAGCAGCGCCGTGCCCTCCACGTCCGGGGGCGAGAAGAACTGCGTCAGGGACCGGTCGCCCAGCCCCTCGCGCTCCA
>JBCCPD010000095.1:0-10183 GCA_039025075.1 Pseudomonadota bacterium
GACCTGGCGGTTTGGGCACGTTCGAATCTACGCGTGTTTCGCGGCCCAGTCGCGCCAGCCCTGCGAGACGCCAGACACCTCGAGGAGCCGTGCCGCTTGGTCCTTGCGGAACAGGTAGATCTCGAAGATGTCGCGCACCGTCAGGTCATGGTCAGGGCGCGACCGCACGTGCACCGCATCGCCGCGCTGCAGGGTTCCCTCCGTCACGATGCGCAGGTAGGTGCCAGGTCGACGAGCCTGGGCGAACGTCCGCACGAAGGCTGGATCGTCCATGCGCACGCCGAGCTTGAAGCAGGGCAGTCGCGGCTCGCTGACTTCGAGCTCCACCGTGCCGATCTGCCAGCGTTCGCCCACGAGAGCGCCGGACAGGTCGACGCCCTCGATGGTCAGGTTCTCGCCGAAAGTGCCGGCCTGCACGTCGAAGCCCTCGGCCACGAAGGCCTCCTGGTCCTCGACAGCATAGGCATAGACGGCCTTGTCGGGGCCGCCGTGGACGGATCGGTCGGCCTGGTCATCGCCTTCGAGGTTCACGCCACGTGCGAGGACCGGACCGTCCACCGGGGTCTTCCAGATAGCGCTCGCGGCGGTGCGACCGTGGTGGTCGAAGCGTCGCGGTCGTCCCACGTTCACCGATCGCAGCGTGCCCATCGATCCTCTCCGTCGGGGGCGGTATCCCGTCCCATCCGTCGCGGTTCGTCACGGGAGCCATGCCCAGGCTCGACAGGCCAGCCACTCGCCTCACCGTCGGGTACAACGGCCACATGATCTGGTGGACGTCCGTGGCACTGGCCACACCCGAATCGTTGGATGCAGTGGTCGTGGACCGAGCGATGTGGGAAGCGCTCGCGGCTCGGCATGCCGCTCCCTGCGCGGGCCGAGCCTCGAGCCGGACGAGCTGGTGCGCCTGTGCGACCTGGTCAATCCGCAGAACGTGCCGGGGCGGCTGACGCTGATCGCGCGCTTCGGCTCGGACAAGGTCGCCGAGCATCTGCCGGGCTTGATCCGCGCGGTGGAGACGGCCGGCCGCAAGGTCGTCTGGTCCTGCGATCCCATGCACGGCAACACGATCAAGAGCGCGACGGGCTACAAGACCCGGCCCTTCGATCGAGTGCTGCGCGAGGTGCGCGAGTTCTTCGCCATCTGCGGCGGCGAGGGAGCCTGGCCCGGCGGCGTGCATTTCGAGATGACGGGCAGCAACGTCACCGAGTGCACCGGCGGTCTGCATGATCTGACGGACGCGGATCTGAGCGACCGCTACCACACCGCTTGCGACCCGCGGCTCAACGCCGCCCAGGCGCTGGAGCTGGCCTTCCTGCTGGCCGAAGAGCTGGAGGGCGACCGCAAGGGCGCGCCGGCGGCGGCCAGCGCTTGAGCGTCATCGTCCTGACCTCCGCCTCAGGGATCTCCGACGACGATCTCAAAGCGGCCTCGGAGGCGTCCGGGGCCGCTTTTTCGCGCCTGGGGGACTGCGGGGCCGAAGGGGCCGGCGACGCCGCGGCCGCCGCGCGGGTCGCAGAGGCGGCGCCCGGCGCGGACGTCAATGCGGTGCCTCGGTCGGGGCGCGAGAAAAGCCTGCTGATCGCCGACATGGACAGCACGATCATCTCGGTCGAGTGCATCGACGAGATCGCCGACGTCGCGGGCGTCGGCGCCGAGGTCGCCGGGATCACCGATGCGGCGATGCGCGGAGAGCTCGACTTCGAGGACGCCTTGCGCGCTCGGGTGGCCCTGCTGGACGGGCTCGAGGTCTCTCGCCTCGAAGAAGTCTGGCGGGAGCGGGTGCGCCTGAACCCGGGCGCGCAGACCGCGGTGCGGACCATGGCCGGGCGCGGGGCGGTCACGGCGCTGGTCTCCGGCGGTTTCGCCTTCTTCGCCGAGAAGGTGGCCGCCGCCGCCGGCTTCGGCATCGCTCAGGCGAACGGGCTGGAGGAGAAGGACGGCCGGCTCACGGGCCGTCCCGCCGGGCCGATCCTGGGGCGCGAGGCCAAGCGGGACGCGCTGCTTCGCCTGTGCGCGGAGGCCGGGATCGCGCCGGCCGGGGCGCTCGCGGTCGGGGACGGCGCGAACGATCTGGCGATGGTGGAGGCGGCGGGCCTCGGCGTCGCCTACAAGGCCAAGCCGGCGCTGGCGGAGGCGGCCGATGCGCGGCTGGAGCGGTCGGATCTGACGGCGCTCCTGTTCCTGCAGGGCATCCCCGAGGCCGAGTTCGCCCGCTGACCCGACGGCGGGCGCGCCGCGGGGGCCTGCGTCGGCGCCGACCGCGTCAACGGAATTGACCGCGCCGCCGGTTGGACCCGGGGGACGTCGGCGTTACCTTCGGCGTCTACGACGACTCGCATCCTCCGGAGCCTCAGATGTTCATCCATCGCCGCCCCCGCTGGGCCCTGCCCGAACGCGACGCGACCGACGAGGACGTGTACCTGAACCGCCGCTCGATCCTCAAAGCCATGGGGATCGGCGCCGCCGGCGTCGGAGCGGGATTGCTCGGCGGAACCGCCCTGACCGGCCCGGCGCAGGCGGCCGCGGCGAACCGCGTGCCGGAGGAGGCCTGGACGCCGGCGCCGAGCCTGAACCCCGCCTTCGCCGATGCGGGTCGCGAGGTGACGCCTGAGCGGATCAACGCCAACTACAACAATTTCTATGAGTTCGGCTCCCACAAAGGGATCGCTCTGCCGGCTCAGAGGCTGCAGACCGACCCGTGGACGATCCGCATCGACGGAGAGGTGGCCAAGCCGATGGAGATCGGCTTCGAGGACATCCTCGCCCGGATGCCGATCGAGGAGCGGATCTACCGCCATCGCTGCGTCGAGGCGTGGTCGATGGTCGTGCCTTGGATCGGCTTCGAGCTGGCGGAGCTGGTCAAGCTGGCGGAGCCGGCGACGGGCGCGAAATACGTGGTGTTCGAGACCCTGGCGGATCGGGAGACGATGCCGGGGCTGCGCCAAGCCTGGTACCCTTGGCCCTATACCGACGGCGCGACGGTGGAGGAGGCGAAGAACCCGCTGTCGTTCATGGTCGTCGGCGCCTATGGCAAGGTGCTGCACAAGCAGTTCGGCGCCCCGATCCGGCTGCACATGCCGTGGAAATACGGCTTCAAGCTGGTCAAATCGATCGTGCGCATAAGCTTCGCATCGCAGCGGCCGGTCGGCTTCTGGGAGGAGCTTCAGGGCTCCGAATACGGATTTTGGGCCAATGTGAACCCCGAATTCGACCATCCGCGCTGGACCCAGGCGACCGAACGCGTGCTCGGCGAAGGCGAGCGGGACCGCATCCCCACGCAGCTTTTCAACGGCTATGCGGAAGAGGTCGCGCATCTTTACGCGGACATGGACCAGACGGCGCGCACGCTCTGGTACTGATTTTCCGCACGGACGGCGCGGCGCGCCGTCCGTGCGCGGGACATGCGCCCGGTGCGCCGCATTGCGCGCGCGTGGCGGACCGCCTGCTTTTCAACCCTGGGATTAGTGAACGGATTTTCAGATCGAGGACATGCAAGCCGCTGAACCCACAGCCCAAAAAAAAGACCGGACGCGAGCGCCCGGCCAAGTCCAACAGGGAGGTGCAGCCAGTGCAAACAGGCAACGGGTGTTGCTGCGCTTCGGCTACAACCGAGAGATAGGGCGGGGGCCTCGTGTGAGCAAGCGCAACAAAGGATGGAAGCGGCGTCGCATAGCGGAAATGCAACAGATGCATATCCGGAGGGCAAATGCCGCTCAGTTGGTCAGCAGCCCGTCCTTCTCCAGCGCGTCCAGCACGAAATCCCGGAACACGCCGACGCGCTTGGAGCGTCGCAGCTCCGTTGGATAGACGAAGAAGACGTTGGTGGGCTCCGACGCGAGGTCGGGCGCGACGTTCACCAGCTCGGTCTCCGTGCGCGCCAGATAGTCCGGCAGAGCGCAGACGCCGAGGCCGTTGAGCGCCGCCGTGAACAACCCGAAGTAGTTGTTCACCGTCATGCGCCCTCGCCTGGCCCTGGCGACGAAGGGCGTGAGCCAAGCCTCTCCGGTGGAGATCTGGGGCGCGCCGGGGCTGTGCCCGATCAGCCGGTGCTGAGTCAGATCCTCGGCCGTTTCCGGCGCGCCGTGCCGTTCGATGTAGTCGCGCGAGGCGTAGAAGCGCATCGTCACCGCGAACAGCCGCCGGCGGATCAGATCCGCCTGGCTCGGCTCTTTCATGCGGATGGCGACGTCGGCCTCGCGCATCGGCAGGTCCAGCACCTGCTCGGTCAGCTTGAGCTCCAGGCTCAGATCGGGGTGCTGGGCGAACAGCACGTCGAGCCGCGGCGCCAGCCACATGGTGCCGAAGCCCAGCGTGGAGGTCACCCGCAGCTCCCCATGCACGTCGTCCTTGGCGTCGGAAATGCGGGCCGACGCCGTCGACAGCTGACGCGTCATCTCCTGCGTCGCTCGGAACAGCAGCTCGCCCTGCTCGGTCAGCAGCAGGCCGCGCGCATGCCTGTGGAACAGCGTGGCGCCGACCTCGTCCTCCAACCCGCGGATCTGACGGGACACGGCCGATTGCGACAGGTGCAGCGACTCGCCTGCGTGGGTCAGCGATCCGGCGTCGGCGACGGCGTGGAAGATGCGCAGCTTGTCCCAATCCATCGCAGGCTCCCTCGCGGCCGTTCGGTTCGGCGAGGCGGCCTCCTCTTCCGGGGCGTGATATAACGTCATCGACCGGCCTATGTTCAAGCGCGGCGGAGGCGCTTAATCTTCGCCGCCCGGTCCGAAGAGGGCCGCGCCCCGTACCTGCCGCGAGCTTCGGAGACCGCGCCCATGTCCGTTCCTTTGCGCTCCCTGGGCCTCCGCGCCGTCCGTCGCGCGGCGACGGCGGCGGCCGCGATGCTGCTGGTCTGGGCCGCGGCGGCGCAGTCGCGCGATCCGGTGCCGGAGCTGGGCGGGACCTGGATCGGGCTGGGCTCGGCCGAAGGCATGACCTTGACCATAGAGGCGCGGCGGACGCCCTCGGGCCGCTTCGTCGACTCCAACGGCACGGACGCGTCGATCGACGGCGGCTGGCGCGACGGCGGGCTGGAGTTCCTGCTGAACTTTCCCGGACGGCCGGTCTTCGCGCGGGCGGCGCCGGCGGCCGCGGGCGTGCAGCTGACGGTGATCCCCTTCGGACCGGACGGCGCGCCGCTGGCCGAGGAGGCCCGCATCCTCGCCTTCGTGCCGCAGGGCACGGCGGCCCCGGTTCAGCCGGGCCTCTACATGGACCCGCCGCTGCGGGACGACGGGGAAAGCGATCCGGACGTGTTCCTCGCCAGCTACCAGTTCTGGCCGCCGGACGGCGTTGTCCGCGGCTTTTCCCAGATCGGGGCGCGCTATCGCACGATGATCCGGTTCTATCCGCAGGTGAACGCCGACGTGCTTTGGAAGCTGTGCGGCAGCCGCCTGCGGCCCGATCTGATCGCCGAGGCGCTGCGCGGCCAAGGCGCGACCTGCGCCGACGTGGTCGGCACGGTGGAGCGTCTTCAGAGGGAGGGCCGCTTCGACCGCTGGAAGGCGGCGGTGCAGGCGGAGATCGACCGCATGCTGCCCGCGGTGCAATGCGCCAGAGGCTATATCGTGCGGGAGAGCGTGTGCGGGCCGGCGTCGCAGAGGATCGCCGAGGCGGCGGTGTCTCTGGAAACGGTGAGCTCGGCGCTGGCTCAGTGGCGTTGACGCCGCTCGGCGGGCCGGGACGACGGAGGCCGAGGCCGAGCGTCGAGGGGCTCGTGGTCGGCTCGATCCATGAAAGACGGCTCAGACCATGAAAGACGTCGGGCGCTCGAGCCAGCGGGCGGGCCGCGGCGTGGAAGCGCTCCGCAAGGGCGGCTCAGCGCTCGTGGTCGCGGTCGACGCGGTCGGCGTCCCGGCCCCAGTTGTCGCCCCAGTCGCGCATGCCGTCCAGGGTGTCGCGCAGGGCGGAGCCCTTTTCGGTCAAAGCGTACTGCATGCGGCGGGCGCCTTCGCGCACCGGGCGCTTCTGGAGGATGCCTTGATCGACCAGCCGGCGCAGACGGTTGGACAGGATGTTGCGGGCGACCGACAGGTCGCGCTGAAAGTCGTCGAAGCGGCTGGTTCCGTTGAATGCGGCCCAGATGATCAAGATCATCCAGCGATCTCCGATCTCTTCGACGGCTTGCTCCAGCGGATCGCCTTGGGGCAGAGGCCCCGATCGCTGGGTGGGAGAAAGATCGGTCATCACATGCCTTTCCTGGCCAGGCGGGCGTCTCGTGTAAACCCTTGCGTACACTACCAACGTCCACCTTGATATACACGCTACCACGGCTTGTGCGGGAAAGTAAGCCAGACATAGGGCGGAGACGCGCCGCCGCGGCCGCGCGGCCGGGCCGGGCTGTCAGGTGCGGCTTACAAGTCCATCTATCGCGGCCGCGACCGTTTCGGGCGCTGCATGGTGGAGCATGTGGCCGACCTGCGGAAGCGCTTCATAGGTCGAATCGGGGGCCAGAGCGTGCAGCCCCTCCGAGTGGATCGAGGCCGCCGTGATCGTGTCGGGCTCTCCGTGGAGGATGGCCAGGGGCGATCGCAGGTCCGGGTAGCGCGCCGCCATGGCGGTCAGCTCCGGCTCCAGCCGCTGAATGTCCTCGGTGTTGGCCTGCAGGGAGGCGGGGCGCAGGATCAGCTCCGCCTGCAGGTGCCGCATGTAGCCCTCGGGCACGGGCTGAGGCCGGAAGATGCGCGCGGCGGCGGAGGCGCCCTCGTCGCCTCCGGCGGTGAGGCGCAGAACCTCAACGCCCACATGCGCCGCGAGGCGGGACGTGAAGAGCGGCGAGAGCAGACCGGGCCCGCCCTCGCCCCAGGGCATGGCGGCGGCCGAGACGATCACCAGTCCGCGCGGCGGCTCGGGCGCGTCGAGGCCCCAGGCGAGCGCGGCGGCGGCGCCCCAGCTGTGGCCGAGCACCAGCGGCTGGACGACGCCCAGCCTGTCGGCCGCGGCGCGCAGGATCGCCGCCTGCACGGCCGGGCGGTGGCCGTCCTTGGCGGGACGTTCGGTATGGCCCAGGCCCGGACGGTCGAAGCAGATGACCCGGTAGCGGTCGGCCAGGCGCGGCGCCAGGTCGAAGGTCATGTCGTTGAGGTTGCCGGTCGCCCCGTGCAGCAGCACCAGCGGCGGGGCGTCGCGCGGCCCCATCTCCACATAGTGGACGCGCAGGCCCGCGGCATCGACGAAAGCGCCGCGCGGCGGGTTGTCCGCCTCGATCCGCGCCGCCCGTTCGCGGCCGCGCCTCGCATAAGCGGCCAGACCCGAGGCCAGCGCCACGGCACCGCCGAGCATGAGGCCGCGGCGGGTAGGAAACAGGCTCTTGCTCATGCCGTTTCAGATAGGGGGCGCGCCGCCGCTTGTCCCGCCCCGCGTCAAGGGAACGCGGCCTGCAGCAGCCCCAGCCAGAGCGAGGCGGTGAAGACCGCGCCCAGGGTCGCCAGAAGCACGGTCGCGGCCGCCACGTCCACGGCCCGCTCGTACATGGAGGCGAAGAGGAAGGCGTTGATCCCCGGCGGCATCGCGGCGGTGATCACGGCGGCGCGCACGAATTCCGCCGACAGGCCGAAGACCTCGGCGGTCAGCCACCAGGCGAGCGCCGGGTGAATCAGCAGCGAGGCCGCGGCGACCGTGGCGCTTTCGCGAAGGCCCGAGGCGAGGGCGTAGCGGGTCAGCACCCCGCCGAGGCCGAAAAGCGCGATGGGCAGGCCGGCGCGGCCGATCAGGGCCACCGCCTCGGCGAAGAAGGCGGGCAAAGGAAGGCCGGTCAGGTTCACCGCCAGTCCCAGGGCCAGGCCGATGGCGAGAGAATTGGAGAACATCGCCTTCAAGGCCGCCTTCGCCGTTTCCGCCGGCGCGCGGCCGTCGGCGCGGGCCATCTCCATCGCCGTGATGCCCAGCGCGTAGCAATAGGGCGCGTGCATGGCGATGATCGCGTAGGACGGGCCCAGGGCGTCGGCGCCGTAGGCCCGCTCGAACACCGGCAGGCCCAGCAGGATCGAATTGGCGAACAGCGCGCAGAAGCCGATGGCGATGCTCTCCCCCGGCCGCCGGCCGAAGACGTAGCAGGCCAGCCCCGCGGTCAGACCGAAGACCGCAGTGGCGGAGACGTAGTAGGACAGCAGAAAGCGCCGCTCGAACGTCTCGCCCAGATCCAGCTGCGTCATGGCGCTGAACAGAAGGCAGGGAATGGCGAAGCGGGTCGCGAAGAACAGGAGCGCGTCGATCTGAGCATCGGAGAAGAAGCGGACGCGCACGCCGCCATAGCCGGCCCCGACGATCAGAAACACCGGCAGGACGATCTGCAGGATGCCGAGGATCTGGCCCAAGCCGGTCAGACCTGGAAGGTCAGCACGAGGCCGTCATGGGCGGGCTCGACATTCTCCGGGGTTTCGGCGCGCATGCGCTCGTAGTCGAGATCCACGTGCATGTTGGTGAGCACGCCGCGCGGCACGGCGGAGCGGGCGATCCATTCCAGCGTCAGGTCGAGATGCGCATGGGTCGGATGCGGCTTGTAGCGCAGGGCGTCGACGACCCAGGCGTCGGCGCCGTCGAGGGCGTCCCAGGCGGCGTCCGTCATCTCCGACACGTCGGGCAGGTAGACCAACGGGCCCATGCGGAAGCCCAGCGCGTCGATGGACCCGTGGCGGACCTCGAAGGGCTCGAACCGGATCGGGCCGCCCTGCCCGTCGATCTCGAACGGCCCCAAAAGCGTCTTGAGGTCCAGGATCGGCGGGTACGGCGAGCCCTCGGGCTGGACGAAGGCGTAGCCGAACCGGTTCAGAAGCGCCGATTGAGTGGCCGGGGAGGCCCAGACCGGCAGACGCGCGCGCCGGTTGAAGACGATCATGCGCAGATCGTCTAGGCCATGCACGTGGTCGGCATGCTCATGGGTGAAGACCACCGCGTCGAGCAGGCCCACGCCCGCGTCGAGAAGCTGCTGGCGCAGGTCCGGGGAGGCGTCGATGAGGACGCGCGTGGTCCCGGCCTCCGTCTCCCGCTCCACCAGAAGGGAGCAGCGCCGGCGGATGTTGCGCGGGTTCGACGGATCGCACTCGCCCCAAAGGCCGCCGAGCCGCGGCACGCCGCCTGAGGAGCCGCAGCCGAGGATGGTGAAGCGGAGCTCCGCGCTCATGCGGCCGCGTCGGGCTTGGCCAGGGCGCCGGGGCGCCAGGCGGCGGCCTTGGCGAAGAGGCGCTCGAAATTGGCGGTGGTGGCGGCGGCGAAGTCCTCGAAGGACAGGCCGAAGACCTCCGCGCCCGTCCGCGCGGTGAGGGCCGCGTAGGCCGGCTCGTTGCGCTTGCCGCGCTTCGGCTGCGGGGCGAGGTAGGGGGCGTCGGTCTCCACCAGGATCCGGTCCAGAGGGGCGGCGGCGAAGATGGCGCGCAGCGCGTGCGAGTTCTTGAAGGTCGCGATGCCGGACATCGACAGGAAGCCGCCCAGCTCCAGCGCCGCTTCGGCCAGCGCGGGGCCTGAGCTGAAGCAGTGCATCACGAAGCCGAAAGGGCCCGCCGCCTGCTCTTCGCGCAGGATGCGGGCCATGTCCGCGTCGGCGTCCCGCGCATGGATGATCAGAGGAAGGCCGGTCAACCGCGCCGTCTCGATCTGGGCGCGCAGCCCGGCCTCCTGCCGGGCGGCGAGGTCCTGGCGATAGTGGTAGTCGAGCCCGCATTCGCCGATGCCGACCATCTTCGGGTGCGCGGCGAGGGCGGCGAGGGCGGCGGGGTCGGGGACCGGCTCCTCATCGGCGTGGAGCGGGTGCAGGCCGGCGGCGTAGAAGACGCCGTCATGGGCCTCGGCCAGCGCGCGAGCGCGCGGCTCGGTTCCGACGGTCGTGGCGATGGTGACCATGCGCGTGACGCCGGCGGCGGCGGCGCGGGCGACGAGGTCGGCCGCCTCCCCTTCGAAGGCCGGAAAGTCGAGATGGGTATGGCTGTCGACCAGGTCGGGCGGCTTGGGGAGTTCGGGCGGCACGGCGGACGTCCTTGCGGCGGCGGTCGCGGGCCGAGGAACGGCGCGGCGGGATCAGACGGCGGGCGCGGCGGCGGCGGCGCGGCGGGCCGCTGCGTCGAGCGCGGCGAAGATATCGAGGACGACGCGGTCGGGGTCAAGGTTCACGGCCCGGGCGCGGGCGGCCCGCGCCGGCGCCTCCTGCGCGGCCTCGGCCCAGATGCGCGCCTGAGCTGGCGCGCGCGCC
>JBCCPD010000096.1:0-10171 GCA_039025075.1 Pseudomonadota bacterium
GTGAGGACATGAACGGTCGCCGGATCCGTCGGGCGAGCCCGGCCATCCGCCTGGAGAAGGCGCAGCATATTCGCCTGGAAAGCTCGATCGGCTCGATCCGCGCGAACTGCTCGTCCCTCAGCCAGAACTCGCTTGCCATTCCATCTCTCCTGCTAGGCAGGACGATGGAGTCATGAAACCCACCCGCGCGGAACCCTGTTAATGGGTCTTGGCCCTAAGCGGCGGGAGCGGGGCGGCCTCAGGCGCCGAAGAGGAAATCGTTCGGCGAAAGGTCGTCGGCGTCGACGCGGCGGAGGGTGACGGCGTCGCCGCCGTCGCCGTGCTCGACGACGGCGTGACGGCCGATCTGGTCGATGCGCAGATCCTCGAAGCGGGAGGGGCCGCGCAGGAAGCGCAGCTTGTCGCCGGCGGCGAAGTCGAGCGCCGCGTCCTGGCCGTCGCCGAGGTCGAAGACGAAGACGTCGCGGCCTCCGCCGCCGCTCAGCAGGTCGTCTCCGCGCCCGCCGGCGAGCCGGTCCTGGCCGGCACCGCCGCGCAGACGGTCTTCGCCGGCGCCTCCGTCGAGCGTGTCGGCCTGGCCGCCGCCGTCGAGGCGGTCGTTCCCGGCGCCGCCTTCGAGCCGGTCGCGGCCCGACCCTCCGATCAGATGGTCTCGGCCTTTGCCGCCCATGAGAGCGTCGTGGCCCGCGTCGCCGGAGAGCCGGTCGTCGCCGCCGCCGCCGGTCAGCTCGTCGTCGCCGCGCTTGCCGGCGAGAGTGTCGCTTCGGCGGGTTCCGGAGAGCATGTCGGGGCCGTTGGTGGGGCCCGCGGTCTTCGCCCCTGAGCCGAGGTCGAGACGGACGGACGCGTCGGTGGCGGCGAAGTTCTGGGTGATCATCAGGACGCGGTCGCCGCGATAGACGCCGTCGACGATGCCGACGCCGATGTAGTCGAGCTTGGGGTCGAGGATGTTGTCGCGGTGGTCGGGGGAGTTCATCAGGGCCTGGTGCAGCGCGGCGGTCTCGTCCTTGAAGCCGGAGGCGCCGCCGAGGCTGGTCCAGGCGAGGTTCTCGGCCGCGCGCCAGTCGCCGTCGAAGTCGAAGCCGGCGCGCTCCATCCGCTCGGCGGCGGTGCTGTCGCGGGCGCCGGTGTGGGAGAAGCGGTCGGCGCGCAGCATCCAGGCGCTGTGGTCCTCGGCCGACTCGTTGAGGTCGCGCTCGAGCCGCAGGTTGCCGAGGCCGCGGGCGGCGCGCGCGTCGTTGACCAGGCGCAGCATGTAGCGTTCGAGGGAGGTGGCGCGGGACATCGGGGGCGACTCGGTTCAGGGCGTCGATGGATTGAGGCGGAGTGTGCGGGTTGGGGGCGCGTGCTTCAAGTCACGAAGATGAATGATGGGAGGGCGCGTCAGGCCGCGCCCTCCGGCGCGTCCACCGCCGGGAGCCAGGGCTTCACGTCGAGGAGCGGCGTGCCGTCGAAGGCGTCGAGGGCGTCGAGCTCGAGGCGGCCGGCCTCGGCGTCGAGGCTGAGGAGGCGGGCGGCGGCCATGGCGACGGGGTTGGGACGGGCGGGGGAGCGCAGGGAGAAGACGCCGCGAGGGCCGGCCGAGTGGCGGGGGGTCTGGACGATGAGGTCTCGGCGGGCGCCCGCCATCCAGTAGAGGGCCCAGATCCAGTCGCCGGCGGAGAGGGCGGAGAGGCCGGGGCGGTAGGGGGCGTCGATCTCCAGCGCGAAGGCCCCGCCGCGCTCGCGCGCTTGGCGGAGGTTGCGGGGGCAGTCTCCGCGCGACCAAGGGGTGCGCAGGCGGCCGATGAAGACGAGGCCGGCGTCGGGATCGGCGGCGGCGGGGTCCTGGGCGAGGGCGATCTCGCCGGGGCGGGGGGAGGCGGGGTCGGTCATCGGGGAGGGGCCTGCTGGGCGCCGCGGCGCGGGTTGACAGGGGCGGCGGCGCGGGCGACGCCTTGGGGGCTTCGGTTTCGGCGCGGGCTCCGAAAGGCCTTCGTCGGATGAAAAGGGAACGCGGCGCCCCTCGCAAGGGGGCGGAAGCCGCGGCTGCCCCCGCAACTGTGAGCGGCGAGCCGACCTCCCATCGGCCACTGGACCCCTGAGGGGACCGGGAAGGCGGAGGACCGGCGCAGACCCGCGAGCCAGGAGACCTGCCGAAGCGACGTCACCCTTCCGGCCGTGCGGGGCGCGCGGACGGGCGGCCCAACCGCAGCGGTGGCGACGTCGTCGCATGCGGGGGCCGTGGGGGCAGACCCTTCACGCCGCCGTTCCATTTGGCTTGGCGCGTTCCGGGACGAAGAGCCCGGGCGCCCGGAAAAGGCAGGGTCGAGACCATGAGACATTCGAAGATTTCCAGCGCGCTTTTGTCGAGCGCGGCGGTGCTGGCGGCCGGAGGCGCGCTGGCGCAAGAACCCACGCGGCTGGCGCCGATCGTGGTGGAGGCGGGCGGCCTGACGCCGGTGCCGGTGCAGGACTACGGGCGCGCCCATTCGGTGGTGACCGCCGAGCAGATCGAGGCCGAGGGCGTGACCTACGTCACCGACATCATCCGCGGTCTGCCCGGCGTCGCGGTCAGCCGCACGGGCGCCGATAGCGGCCTGACGCAGGTGCGCCTGCGCGGCGCGGAGGGCAACCACACCCTGGTTCTGATCGACGGGGTGGAGGTCAACGCGCCCGAGAGCGGCGATTTCGACTTCAGCGCTCTGCTGGCCGCCGATGTGGAGCGGATCGAGGTGCTGCGCGGACCGCAGAGCTCGCTTTACGGCTCCAACGCCATGGGGGGCGTGATCTCCATCACCACGAAGAAGGCCGCGGCGACGACCGTCGGCACGTCGACCTCCATCGGCGGATCGCTGCTGGGCGGCACCGACGAGACCCTCGCGGGGGATCTGTTCGCGCGCGTGTCGAGCGCCGCGGGCGGGCTGTCGCTGTCGGTGGCGCGGCGGGTTTCGGATGGGTTCGACGTGTCGGATTCCGCCGGCGGCCGCAACGACGGGGATGAGAACACCACCGTCAACCTGCGCGGCGACCTGAACGTGCTGGAGAACGTCACCTTGAACGGCGGCTTCCGCTACATGGACCGGCGCGGCGAGTTCGACGGCTTCGCCTTCGGCGCGGCGACGACGGCGGGCCTGGTGTTCGAGCAGGACAATTTTCGGGATCGGCAGGAGCTGTTCGGCCAGCTGGGCGCGGAAGGCGCGTTCCTCGGCGGGCGGGTGGAGGCGCGTCTCGACGGCACGTATTTCGCCACCGAGGACCGGAACCGCAGCGCCGGGGCGCTGACCTCGGACACCAGCGCCGGCCGCTGGACGATTTCGGCGCAGAGCACCTTCGCGCTGGACGCGCCGACGCTGGACGCGGCGGATCACCGGCTGACGGTGCTGGGCGAGTACCAGGAGGAGCGGTTCGAGAACAACTTCCTGCCGGGCTTCGCCACGCCGGCCTTCCTGGGCGAGCAGAACCGGGAGCTGTTCGGCCTGGCCGCCGAGTATCGCGGCTCGTTCTTCGACGCGCTGGACCTGCAGGCGGCGGTGCGCCAGGACTTCAACGACACGTTCGACGACGCGACGACGTTCTCCGCCTCGGCGTCCTATTTCGCCCCGACGGGGACGCGGCCGCACGCCTCGGTCGGCACCGGCGTGACCAACCCGACCTTCTTCGAACAGTTCGGCTTCGATCCGGGCAACTTCGTGGGCAACCCGAACCTGGAGCCGGAAAAGAGCTTCGGCTGGGACGTGGGCGTGGAGCAGACGTTCTGGGACGGGCGCGCGATCTTCGACGTGACGTACTTCCAGCAGACGCTGGACGACGAGATCAACACGACCTTCCCGGCCCCGGCCTTCATAGCGACGCCGATCAACACGCCGGGCAACAGCGATCGGCAGGGGGTGGAGGTCTCGGCCGCGGTGCAGCCGATCCCGTCGCTGACCTTGCGGGGCTCCTACACCTGGCTGGACGCCGAAGATTCGAACGGTCTGCGCGAGGTGCGCCGTCCACGGCACGAGGGCAAGGTGTCGGGCGAGTTCCGGTTCCTGGAAGGGCGGGCGATGCTGTTCGCTCAGGCGCGGTTCGTGGCCGACAACGTGGACACGGATTTCTCCTCGCCGGCCTTCGGCGGGTCTCAGACGAAGCTGGACGACTACGTGGTGGTGGACGTGAGCGCCTCCTACCGGGCGACGGAGACGGTGGAGATCTTCGGGCGGGTCGAGAACCTGTTCGACACCGACTATGTCGAGGTGGACGGCTACGCGACCAAGGGCATCACCGGCTATGCGGGGCTGCGCGCGCGGTTCTGAGACCGATCGCCGGGCTTGCGACGCGGCCGGGCCCTTCGGGTCCGGCCGTTCGCGTCGGGGCGGGTCAGAGGCGGGCGCGCAGGGCCTCGGCCGCGACGACCGCCGCGAAGAGGGTCGCGGCGACGGCGACGATGGAGGGGCCGGCGGGCGCGTCCAGCTCCCACGCCGCCCAGAGGCCGCCGAGGCTGGAGGCGCCGGCGATCAGCCCGGCGAGGACGACCATCGCCTCGGGCGTGCGGGCGAAGGCGCGGGCGGCGGCGGCGGGGACGACCATGAGCGCGGCGATCAGCAGCGCGCCGACCACCTTCAGCGCGACGGCGATCACCAGGGCGAGGGCGAGGGTGAGGATCAGCTGCTCCCGCTGGGGCGCGACGCCCTCGGCATGGGCCAGATCGGGCGAGAGGGTCGCCGTCAGCAGCGCCTGCCAGCGCCAGGCGACGAGGGCGCAGGCGGCCAGGGCGCCGGCCCAGATGGCCGCGAGATCCGTCAGGGAGACGGCGAGCACGTCGCCGAAGAGATAGGCGGAGAGGTCCAGGCGGATGCCGGGGATGAAGGAGGCCGCGACGAGGCCGAAGGCGAGCGCGCCATGGGCCAGCACGCCCAGGGAGGCGTCGCCGGTATGGCCGCGGGCGGTCAGCCCCGAGACGGCGAGGCCCATGGCGAGGGCGGCGAGGGCGACGCCGGCGAGGATCGGCAGATCCGTCGCCAAAGCCAGCGCCACGCCGAGGATGGAGGCGTGGGCGGCCGCGTCGCCGAAGAAGGCCATGCGCCGCCAGACCAGAAAGCACCCCAGCGGCGCGGCGGAGAGGGAGACGCCGAGGGAGGCCAGGGCGGCGCGGGTCAGGAAGTCGTCGAGCATGGGTTCGGATGGGCTCAGGCGGGGCCGAGGGGCGGACGCGGCGGCGTCGACGGCGCGGCCGGCGGGGGCCGGTCGGGGTCATGTCGGTGCGGGTAGAGCGCGAAGGCGCCCGGCGTTCCCAGGCCGAAGAGAGCTCGGTATTCGGGGGCGGAGGCCACCTGGGCCGGGGCGCCTTCGCAGCAGACATGGCCGTTGAGGCAGACGACCCGGTCGGAGGCGCCCATGACCACGTGCAGGTCGTGGCTGATCATCATCACCGCGCAGCCCAGATCGGCGCGGACCTCCTCGATCAGCTCGTAGAAGGCGGCGGCGCCGGGCTGGTCTAGCCCTTGGGTGGGCTCGTCGAGCATCAGGATCGCCGGTTCGGCCAGCAGGGCGCGGGCCAGCAGGACGCGCTGGAACTGGCCGCCTGAGAGGCCGGACATGGGGCGCTTTTCGAGGCCGGCGGCGCCGGTGCGCCGCAAGGCTCGCTCGGCAGCGTCCGGGCCGCGGCGAACCGGCAGATCCAGGAACCGGGCGACGGTCAGGGGCAGGGGCCCGTCGACGGCGAGGCGCTGGGGCGCGTAGCCGATGCGCAGCTCCGGCGCGCGGCGCACGGCACCCGAGGCCGGGCGGATCGCGCCGATCAGAGCGCGCATCAAAGAGGTCTTGCCGGAGCCGTTGGGGCCGACGACCGTCACGATCTCTCCCGCCGCCACGTGGAAGTCGACGTCGCGCAGCACCGTGCGGCGTCCGAGGCGGAGGGAGAGGCCCTGCGCCTCGATCAAAGGGGCCGCGTCGCGGGCGCTCGGCGCGAGGGTCGGGGTCACGGAGGTCTCCGTCGGGGGGCTTGGAGGCCCGGCCCCTGGAGGGGGGGCAGGTGTCTTGGCGAGGCGTGCGGGAGCGGCGGAGGCCTTGCGCCGCGCGGTGAGGATTGCAATGCTATAGTATAGCACTGAACGGAGCGCCATGACCGGCGCGGGTCTCGCGCCTCTGGGCGGCGCGGCACGGTGACGAGGGATGCATGGAACTTGCGAAGGGACGGACCGGATCGACGGTCCTGGCCGCGGCGCTGACGGCGGCGTTGACGGCGGCGTTGACCGGGGCGATCGGGGCGATCGGGTCGGACGCGGTTGCGGGCGAGGCGCCGAAGGTGGCGGCCGACGTGGCGCCGGTGCATGGGCTGGTGGCGCGGGTGATGCAGGGGGTGGGGACGCCGGCGTTGCTGACGCCTCCGGGCGCCTCTCCGCACCACCATTCGATGCGCCCGTCGGAGGCTCAGGCGCTGCAGGACGCGGCGCTGGTGGTGTGGATGGGGCCCGACCTGTCGCCGGCCTTGGGACGGGCGATGGAGGCGACGGCGCGGGGCGGCCGGCTCAAGCTGCTGGAGGCGCGGGGCGTGGAGACGCTGGAGTATCGCGAGGGCGCGGGGTTCGAGGGTGGCCATGATCACGGGCATGGCGAGGCCCATGCCGCCCATGACGATCACGGCCATGACGACCACGCCCATGGGGCTCAAAAGGTCTCCGCGCACGATCATGACGACGACCATGCGCATGGCGCCCAGAAGGCCTCGGCGCACGATCATGACGACGACCATGCGCATGGCGCGCAGAAGGCGTCGGCGCATGACCACGATCACGATTATGGCCATGGGGCGCAGGAGGCTGCGGCGCATGACCACGGTCACGGCCATGACCACGGGGCCGAGACGGCCTCGGCGCATGGCCATGGCGACGACCACGGCCATGCGCAGGAGGCGGCGCACGCCCATGACGACGATCACGGCCATGGCGAGGCCCATGCCCATGGCGGACACGCCCACCATGGCGACGTGGACCCGCATGCCTGGCTTGACCCGCACAACGCCCAGGCGATGATGCGGGCGATCGCCGAGCGGCTGGCCGAGCTCGATCCGGCCCATGCCGCCGTCTACCGGGCCAATGCCGAGGCCGGCGCGGCGGAGATCGAGGCGGCCTCGGCCGCCGCGGAGGCGAAGCTGGCGCCCCTGCGCGGCCGGCGCTTTCTGGTGATGCATGACGCCTACCAGTATTTCGAGGCGCATTTCGGTCTCACGGCGGCCGGCGCGGTGGCGGCCGGAGACGCCTCGCCCCCGGGGCCGCGGCGCGTGGCGCGGGTCGAGGAGCTGGCCGAGGAGAGCGGCGCGGTGTGCCTGTTCAAGGAGCCGCAGCTGGACGCGGCGTTGGCCCGGCGGCTGGCGGAGACCGGCGGCCTGCGGCAGGGCGAACTGGACCCGCTCGGCGCGGCCATCGAGCCGGGGCCGGGGCACTATCCGGCGCTGATCGCCGCCCTGGCGGAGGCGTTCGAGACCTGCCTAGGCGCCGAGAGCTGAGCTTTTTAGGCCGGGCGGGCGCCCGGCGGCGACCGCGCCCGGCTCGATATCGGGCTTGATCGTTGCGCTTGCGGAGGCGGCGGACCGGGGGCGGTCTCGCCGCCTCTTGCCGCTGGGGGACGGGCGGGCGAGGCTGAGGCTCTCCGCAACACGCCTCAGGACCTGACGCCGCGATGACCGCCCTCTTGGACCTTCTGTGCCTCGGCGAGCCGATGCGCGAGTTCAACCGCCGGCCCGACGGTCTGTGGCAGGCGGGCTTCGGCGGCGACGTGTCCAACGTCGCGGTGGCGGCGGCGCGGCAAGGCGCGCGAGCGGGCATGCTGTCGCGGCTGGGCGCCGACGCGTTCGGGGCGGACATCCGCGCGATGTGGGCGGAAAACGGCGTCGACGCCTCGGCCGTGGTCGAGGATCCGGGGCGGCCGACGGCGGTCTATTTCGTGGATCATGGGCCGGAGGGGCACCGGTTCAGCTACCGGCGCGCCGGATCGGCGGCGGCGGGGCTGACGCCGGCGATGCTGCCGTCGGAGGCGGTGCGGGGCGCGGCGCGGCTGCATCTGTCGGGGATCTCGCTGGCGATCTCCGACGGGGCGGCGGATGCGGGCTTCGCGGCGATGGAGGCGGCGCGGGAGGCGGGGCGGCCGGCGTCGCTCGATCCGAATTATCGGCCGGCGCTGTGGCCTTTGAGCCGGGCGCGGTCGGTGATCCACGGGGCGATGGCTCTGGCGGACGTGGCGCTGCCGGGGCTCGACGACGCGCGGCTGCTGACCGGGCGGGAGGACCCGGAGGCGGTGGTCGACGTTTATCTGGAGATGGGGCCGACGGTGGTGGCGCTGACCCTGGGCGGCGACGGCGTGCTGGTGGCGACGCCTGAGCGGCGGGAGCGGCTTCCGGCGCACCGGGTCGAGGCGGTGGACGCCACCGGCGCGGGCGACGCGTTCGACGGAGCCTTTCTGGCGCGCCTGGCGGCGGGAGACGACCCGTTCGCGGCGGCGCGCCATGCGAACGCGGCGGCGGCGCTGGCGGTTCAGGGCTACGGCGCGGTGGCGCCGCTGCCGACTCTGGCGGAGACGCAGGCGTTTCTCGACGCCCGGCGCGGTTGAGCGGCGCGGCGGGGGCTTAGGGGGGAGGCAGCTGGCGAAGCGCTCCGCCTGCGCCTACAAGGGGCCTCGCGGCGGAGGGTCCGCGGAGTGACGCGCGGAGGGGGCCATGGCGGGCGATTTGGACGGGCTGCTGGTGGTGTCGCTCGATCAGGCGGTGGCGGCCCCGTATTGCGCGGCGCGGCTAGCGGATGCGGGGGCGCGGGTCATCAAGGTGGAGCGGCCGGAGGGCGACTTCGCGAGGGCCTATGAGCGGCATGCGAAAGGGCATTCGGGCCATTTCGTCTGGCTGAACCGGGGCAAGGAGAGCATCGCGCTCGACCTGAAGGACCCGGCGGACGCGGGGGTTCTGCGGGCGCTCGTCGCCGAGGCGGACGTTTTTTTGGAGAACCTGGCGCCGGGCGCTCTGGCGCGCTTGGGGTTCGGGCATGAGGCGCTGCGGGCGGCGCGACCGGAGCTGATCACCTGCTCGATCAGCGGGTATGGGTCGGAAGGGCCGCGGGCATCGCAAAAAGCCTATGACCTGCTGGTGCAGGCTGAGACGGGGCTGAGCAGCGTGACCGGCACGCCCGAAGGGCCGGCGCGGACGGGGATCAGCGTCTGCGACATCGCCGCGGGGGTCACGGCGCATGCGGCGATCCTGCAGGCGCTGTTCGCGCGGAGCCGGACCGGGGCGGGGCGGCATGTGGAGGTGTCGCTGTTCCACGCGCTCGCCGATTGGATGAACGTGCCGTATCTGCATGCGCGGTACGGGGAGGGGGAGCCGGGGCGGCCGGGGCTGAAGCATCCGAGCCTGGCGCCCTACGGGGCGTTCGAGTGCGGGGACGGGCGGGCGCTGCTGATCTCGATCCAGAACGAGCGGGAATGGGCGCGGTTCTGCGCGGATATCCTGGGCGAGCCCGGGTTGGCGACGGCTGAGGGGTGGAACTCGTCGATCGCGCGGGTGGCGAACCGGGCGGCGGTGGACGGGCGCGTGCAGACGGTTTTCGCGGGCGCCGGGCGGGAGGAGATGATCGCGCGGCTGCAGGCGGCGGGGATCGCCTTCGGGCGGCTGAGCTCGCTGCAGGATCTGATCGCGCATCCCCAGGCGCGGTTCGTGACCGTGCGGGCGGGGGAGGATGAGATCGAGGTGCTGGCGCCGGGGGCGGTGGTGGCCGGCGCGGCGCCGCTGAGGCCCGGTCCGGCGCCGGGGCTGGACGCCCATGGCGCGGCGATCCGGGCGGAGTTCGGAGCGGCCTGAGGGCGCGCTCCGGCCCCGCCCCCGGCTCGCCTCCCGCCCGCCCGCCCCCGCGCCCCGGGGGGGGGACCGTCCAGACCAGTAGCGCCCCGCGTGCCCCCCCCGGGCCGCCCCCGCCCCCCCCCCCGCCCCCGCCCCCGCGCGCCCCACGGCCAATTGAGAGACGTCTCAAATGCTGAAGCTGGCCAATTTCAGCGGCTAAATAATTTAGCGCTTCGCAGCACTCTAGATCGAGACTTAATAGCCCTTTCAGCCTGTAAAATGCTGCGGGTAGATGACTCAGATGAGGGGTCGTGATATGGATAGTGCTTAGATTTTTGAGTTGGCCAATTTCATCAGGAATCTCCTGCAGACTATGAGCAGATAAAC
>JBCCPD010000097.1:0-10166 GCA_039025075.1 Pseudomonadota bacterium
GACCGCCCCGTCTGCTTCCTCGCCTACACCGTCAAGGGCTGGGGCACGCCGCTGGCCGGCCACAAGGACAACCACGCCGGCCTGATGACCGCAGCCCAGATGGAGGACTGGCAGACCAGGATGGGCGTGGCGAAGGGCGAGGAATGGGCGCCGCTCGCGGGCGTGAAAGACGCCGCGGCCCTGCAAGAGTTCCTCGATCAGGTTCCGTTCTTCGCCGAGGGCCGCCGTCGCTTCACCGCCCCCGCCGCGCCCGCCCCCGGCCCGCAGCTGCTGGACGACCGCGCGCTGAGCACCCAGGCCGGCTTCGGCAAGATCCTCGACGCCGTCGCCAAGGAGGGCGGGCCGCTCGCCGACGCCATCGTCACCACCTCGCCCGACGTCACCGTCAGCACCAACCTAGGTCCCTGGGTCAACCGCCGCGGCCTCTTCGCCCGCGACGTCCGCGCCGACACTTTTCGGGATGCCCGCATTCCGTCCGCCCAGAAATGGCGATTCTCGCCGGACGGACAGCACATCGAACTCGGCATCGCCGAGATGAACCTTTTTCTGCTGCTCGGCGCCGCGGGCCTGTCCCATTCCCTCTTCGGCGAGCGCCTGATCCCGATCGGCGCCGTCTACGACCCCTTCGTCGCCCGCGGCCTCGATGCCCTGAACTACGCCTGCTACCAGGACGCCCGCTTCATCATCGCCGGCACACCCTCGGGCGTGACCCTAGCGCCCGAGGGCGGCGCCCACCAATCCATCGGCTCCCCCCTGATCGGCATGAGCCAGGACGGCCTCGCCAGCTTCGAGCCCGCCTATCTCGACGAGCTCTCCCACATCATGGACTGGAGCTTCGACTACCTTCAGCGCGACGGCGAGGGCGACCCGGACGAGCGCACCTGGCTGCGCGACGAAACCGGAGGCTCAGTCTACCTGCGTCTGAGCACCCGCCCCCTGGAACAACCGATGCGCCGCGAGGACCCCGACTTCGCCCAGGGCGTCATCGACGGCGCCTACTGGTGGCGCGAGCCGGGCCCCAACTGCGACATCGTCATCGCCTACCAAGGCTGCGTCGCGCCCGAGGCCATCGCCGCCGCCGGCCTCATCGGCAACGACCGCCGCGACATCGGCCTCCTGGCGGTCACCTCCGCCGACCGCCTCAACGCCGGCTGGACCGCCGCCATGCGCGCCCGCCGCCGCGGCCAGTCGAGCGCGCAAAGCCATATCGAGCGCCTGCTCGATCCCCTCCCCGACCACTGTCTCCTGATCACCGTCATCGACGGCCACCCGGCGACGCTGGCCTGGCTCGGCTCCGTCGCCGGCCACCGCACGGCCTCCCTCGGCGTCGAACACTTCGGCCAGACCGGCCGCGTTCAGGACCTCTACGCCCACTACGGCATCGACGCCGCCTCCATCGCCGAAACCGCTCAGAACCTCACCGCCGGCCGCCGCCTGCGCAACGGTCCGATCCGCGCCGCCGGCTGACCGCACGCCCTGGCGGGCCTCGCCCCCGGGGCGTCGAGCCCCATCGGCTCGCGCGCTTCGCGCGAGGCGCCTGGAACGGCGAGCGTGGTTCTGGCTTTGAGGAAGATCGCTGATGCTGGGGAAGAGCCGCAGGGGCTCTTGCTCGAGCATCCGCCGAGTCGCCCCGCGCCTCAAGGCCGAGCCGGCCCGAAGGGGGCCGGTCGCTCCGCTGCGCGAGCCTTGACCCGCGAGACGACTCGGCTCGCGCGAGACTCGGAGGAGAGCGCCGAACAATAAGGCGGGACTTGCTCCAGCCGAACGCAGGGGGAGTTCGGGCGGGGCCGCCGTTCGAGCGCAGCTCGGACCAGGGCCCGAACGGGCTCCCCGCCGCTAGAGCAGCGAGCCCTGCCCGTCGTCGCCCTTGGGCTTGCGCTTGCGCCGCGCGGGCGGCGCGCGCGGCGGCGCGGCCTCGGGGGCCTCGGCGCCGGGGCCGACGGTCAGCCGGCCGTCCGCGAACTCGATCTCAAGCGCCGCGCCCTCGGGAACCGCCGCCCGTCGCGGCGCCACGGCGCCGTTCGCCCGCAAGATCGCGAACCCCCTCTTGAGGACCGCCTCGTAGTCCAGCGTCTTGATCAGACCTTCGGCTCGATCAAAGCGCGCCCTCTCGCCGCGCACCGCGGCGCCGAACGCGCGGTCCAGCCGCCGCGACGCCGCGCCCAAGGCCTCGCGCCTCGCCGCCGCCTCGCGGGAGACCAGCGCCGGCCTCAGCCGCGCCGTCAGACCGCGCAGCCTCAGCCCCCGCTCCCGCACGATCCCGCTCAGCAGAGCCGCGGAGAACCGTCCCGCCGGCCCGCGCCCCAGCGCCGCGCGCTTGGCCGACGCAAAGGCCGACAGCGCCCGCGGCAAGCGCAGCGTCGCCGCATCCAGCCTTTGCGCCCGCTCCGCCAGCAGCGCCTCGGGCCGCGGCAACGCCCGCGAAAGATCCCGCAGCCGCCGCCCATCCTCCGCCAGCCGCCGCGCCGCCGCGCGACGGCGCCTCTGCTCCAGCTCGCCCAAAGCCGCCAGCAGCTCGGACCGCACCGGCACCGCCATCTCCGCCGCCGCCGTCGGGGTCGGCGCACGCAGATCGGCGGCGAAGTCGATCAGCGTCGTGTCCGTCTCATGCCCCACCGCGGAGATCAGCGGGATCGAGCACGCCGCCGCCGCCCGCACCACCGCCTCCTCGTTGAAGCCCCACAGATCCTCGACCGAGCCGCCGCCCCGCGCGACGATCAGCACGTCGGGCCGCAGCGGATGCCCCTTGGGCAGCGCATCGAAGCCCCGGATCGCGCCCGAGACCTCGGGCGCGCAGCGCTCGCCCTGCACCGCCGCCGGCCAGACCAGCACCCGCCGCGGAAACCGATCCGCCAGACGATGCAGAATGTCTCGGATCACCGCGCCGGACGGAGACGTCACGACCCCGATCACCTCGGGCAGGTAGGGCGGCCGTCGCTTGCGCGCCGCCTCGAACAGCCCTTCCGCCGCCAAGGCCGTCTTCAGCCGCTCCAGCTTCGCCAGCAAAGCCCCTTCGCCGGCCAGGGCCAGATCGTCGATCACCAGCTGGTAGCGCGACTGTCCGGGGAAGGTCGTCAGCTTGCCCGTCGCGACCACCTCGTCGCCTTCGGTCGGCTGCATCTGCAGACGGCCCGCGACCCCCTTCCAGATCACCGAGGCCAGAACCGCCCGGTCGTCCTTCAGGTCGAGATAGACATGACCGGACCGCGGCCGCGACACCCGCCCGACCTCGCCCCGCACGCGCACCCGGCCGAAGCCGCCCTCGATGGCCCGCTTCACCGCGCCCGAAAGCTCGGACACCGACAGCTCCGGCAGGTTTCCCCCCGTCGCCTCGGCCCCCGCACCGCCGGCCTCAGGGCTCGGATCTGGATCGTCGAACAGCTCTGACATCGCCGCGCAGCTTACCCGCGGCGCGGCCTCGCCGCCAGCGGCGGCGCTGGCGTTCGCACGCCGTTCAGGTCACACTGCGCGCGTTGCAAGACCGCTATGGGGGCCTCCGTCATGTTCGATTTCCGCCGTTCGATCCGCGCCGCCGCCGGCGCATTCTCCGCCGCCATCATGCTTTCGGCCGGAAGCGCCGCGGCGCAGGACCCTTCGGCCGGACTGCCCAGGGCCAGCGTCGATCGCTGGACGGCCGAGCGTCTGACGCCGAACGAGCCTCCGTTCATCAACGGCGCCATCGCCCAGGTGCGCGGGCGCGGCGAGGGCCGCTTCGCCATCCTCTGCCGCCGCGGCCAGCGCCGAGGCCTCATGGCCTATCTGCCGCCGCGCAACATCCGCGACGGGATGCTGCGGTCGCGCGAAACCCTGAACGTCACCTTCACCTTCGACGACGGCTCCACCATCCAGCGCCGGCTCCAGCTCACCGATCCGCCGTTCTGGACCGGCAATTTCGGCCCCCGGTCCCGCATCGCCCGAAAGATGAAAAGCGAGCTCCGCGTCACCCTCGACGCGCGCAACCACCCGGGCGTCGAAAGCACCTACACCCTCAACCGCTCCTGGGCATCGATAGAGCAGATGTTCGCGTTGTGCCGGCGCTGAGCCCGGCGGCGGCTCAGCGCGGCAGCTCCACCCGCATCGGCGCGCCCCATCCGTGCACGCTGTCGCGGGCGAAGACCTCCACCGCGGTCGCGCCCTCGGGGATCGCGACGCCCGACAGCGAGCGGGTGAACGGCTGCTCCGTCACATGCGGATGCAGCAGCTCGCGCGTGCCCAGCACCTCGCCCGACGGCAGCCGCACCTCCCAGGCGTCGGCGTAGTGCTCCCACCCCTCGTCGCCATGGGCGACGGTCACGTCGAAGCGCCAGGTCGCGCCCGACGGCGTGGCGGAGACGTCGACCACCTCGGCCGGCCCCGCCAGGGCGGCCCCTGCGGCGAGCGTCAGCGCGGCGGCGAGGCGAAACGGGATCATGGCGAGGGCCTCCTGAACGAACGCTTCGACGGGCCGCCAGCATAGCGCCCCGCTCGCCCGGCGCACCCCTTGCGGATCCCTCGAGCCCGCCCGTCCGCATCACGAGGTCGCGCGCGGTGCGACGGCCACGCTCCCCCGGTCCTGTCGAAGGCCCGGGTTGCGCCATCCTCGCGCCCGGCGTACCCCGCCCCCGCGCAACTCAGCCGCCCTTCCGCGGCGGGATCCTTCGAAGGACCAGAACCGATGGGCTATCGCGTCGCCGTCGTCGGCGCCACGGGCAACGTGGGCCGGGAAATGCTCAACATCCTCGCCGAGCGGGAATTCCCCGTGGACGAAATCGTGGCCCTCGCCTCTCGAAAATCCCTGGGCACGGAGTGCTCCTTCGGCGACGACACGCTCGTCGCCCGGGACCTCGAAACCTTCGACTTCGCAGGCTGGGACATGGCCCTCTTCGCCATCGGCGCCGAGGCGACCAAGACCTACGGCCCCCGCGCCGCCAATTCCGGCTGCGTGGTGATCGACAACTCCTCGCTCTACCGCCAGAACCCCGAGGTGCCGCTGATCGTGCCGGAGGTGAACCCGGACGCCGTCCTCGGCTATCAGCGCAAGAACATCATCGCCAACCCCAACTGCTCCACCGCGCAGCTGGTCGTGGCGCTCAAGCCCCTGCACGACCGCGCCCGCATCAAGCGCGTCGTGGTCTCCACCTACCAGTCCGTCTCCGGCGCCGGGAAGGACGCGATGGATGAGCTGTGGAACCAGACCAAAGGCCTCTACGTGCCGGGTCAGGAGGTCGAGCCGCAGACGTTCCAGCGCCAGATCGCCTTCAACGTCATCCCCCAGATCGACGTGTTCATGGAGGACGGGACCACCAAGGAAGAGTGGAAGATGGTCGCCGAGACCAAGAAGATCCTCGATCCCGCGATCAAGCTCACCGCCACCTGCGTGCGCGTCCCGGTCTTCGTCGGCCATTGCGAGGCCGTGAACATCGAGTTCGAGGACTTTTTGGACGAGGACGAGGCGAGGGACATCCTGCGCGAGGCCCCCGGCCTGATGGTCGTCGACAAGCGCGAGGACGGCGGCTACGTCACGCCGATCGAGTGCGTGGGCGACTTCGCCACCTACGTGAGCCGCATCCGCCAGGACCCGACGGTGGAGAACGGCCTGAACCTCTGGTGCGTCTCCGACAACCTGCGCAAGGGCGCGGCGCTGAACGCCGTGCAGATCGCGGAGCTTCTGGGGCGGCGGGTGCTGCAGAAGGGCTGACAGCCTCGCCGTCTGCCGAAAGCGCCGCCGACCCCGGTCCGCGGCGCTTTCGTACTGCGCGGGCTCAAAACGGCAGGAAAGGCTGTCCCCCAGCCGCGCGCGCGAACATCCAAAGCGCCAGCGCCAGCCAAGCCGCCGAGACGCCCGCCACCCAGACCTTCGGCATAGGCAGCCCCCAACGGTCCGCCGCCCAGCCGACCGCCGGGGCCGCCTGCATCAGATGCGTGGCGACGAAATGCACCGGCCGCAGGTCCCCGGTGGCCGTCGCCCAGCCCACGAAGGGCAGGCCCTCCGAGTCGGGCAGCTGCACGCCCACATGGTGGCTCGTCTGCGCGCCCAGGTACCCGCCCAGAAAGACCGTCGCCGCGGACCCGCCCATCAGGCCCAGCGCCAGGCCGAAGCGCAGGCCCTGCCCGAAACGCCCCGCGCCGTCGACCGCCGCGCGGCGGCCGACCTCGAAGGACACGGCCACCAGGATCACCGCGCCGACGCCTATCAGCGTGTAGGCCGCAGCATGGAAATCCGAGGAAACGTTGAAGTGGCTCGCCTGCCCCAGGCTCGCCTGAACGCCGATACAGATCACCTCCACCACGCCGCAGACCACGCCCAGGGCGATCACGCCGCCCAGCACTCGGCCGCCACGCGTCCTGTCCGACATCCAGGACAGGGCCCAGGCCATGGTCGCGAAATGCACCGCGACCGACAGCGCGAACTTCTGCGGCTTGATCCAGACGTCCACGCCGTTGAACAGCCGCGCGTCGGTCACCGAGGCGGCGGCGAACAGCAAGTACATCGCGACGGAAAGCGCGGTCGCTTGCCACAGCATCCGCTCGGGCGCATGCGTCGACGGGGCGGAGGCGACGGCCGCGTCGGTCATGTCGCGGCGCGCTCCGCCCCGCGGCCCGTGCGCGCGGCCGCGGCCTCGGTGATCACCGACAGAACGAATCCCGCCGGCCCGAACATGAATATCGCCAGCAGGATCGGCGCCTGGATCAGCCGCGACACCCGCGCCGCGTCCAGCCGCGTCGCCGCCCAGGCGCCGACAAGCAGGTCGAAGGCCAGGTAATGCTGCCAGCCCGCCAGAAGCATCGCGTCCGTCGCCAGCAAGGCCCGAACCTCGGCCAAAGAGCCGTAACCGCCGTCCTCCGACCCGAAGAAGCCCGGCAGCGCCAGCGCCGCGTAGCTGAGTCCGAACAGGAACGGGATCGCCAGCCTGCGCACGTCGCGCAGCCAAGGAATGCGCCGCGGGCCGAGAACGAGGATCAGCCAGCCGATCATCGCCGCCATGCCGGAAACGGAGAACGCCGTCTCCCAGTCCAAACCGCCCATCTCGCGTCCGCCGTTCATCCGCACTGCACCTTTGCAGATAGCGCGGCCGGACGACCGCGTCGAGCGGCCGGCGCTCGGCTGCGCCGCCTCGGTCCGCAAGGCCTCCCGCCGCTCCCGCGTTTGGCGTAAGCTCCGCCAAAAGCCGGGAGGAGCCCACATGACCGACGCCCATCGCCAGCCGTTCCCCAAGGGCGGCGCCGACTGGACCGCGCTGCAGGCCCGCATGGCCGACTACGCCTCGCGCGACGTCGACTGGCGCGCCGGACGCTCCCCCCTCTTCGTCTTCAAGAACGACGAGGAGACCTATGAGATCGGCCGCCGCGCCTTCTTCGAGTACTTCAACGAGAACGCTCTGGGCGGAACCCGCGCCTTCCACGGCATCGGGCGGATGGAGCGGGAGGTCCTCGACTACGGCCTGTCGCTCCTCAACGCCCCCGAGGGCGCCGTCGGCGTCTTCACCCCCGGCGGCTCCGAAAGCATTTTTCTCGCAGTGAAAGCCGCCCGGGACCGGTTCCGCGCCCGGCCCGAGGCTCCCCGAGACGCCCTCAACATCGTCATGCCGGACAGCGCACACGCCGCCTTCGACAAGGCCGCCCAGGTCATGGATCTGGAAATCCGCCGCGCCCCCCTCGGCCCCGACCGCCGCGTCGACGCCGCGGCGCTCGAGGCGCTGATCGACGAGCGCACCTTCCTGCTGGTCGGCTCCGCCCCCTGCTACCCGCACGGCGTGGTGGACCGCATCGCCCCGATCTCCGCCCTCGCCGAGGCCCGCGGCCTCTGGCTCCACGTCGACGCCTGCGTCGGCGGCTGGATGCTGCCCTTCTTCGCCCGGAACGGCCGAGACGTCCCCGCGTTCGACTTCCGCCTGCCCGGCGTGCGCTCGATCTCCGCCGACCTGCACAAGTTCGGCTTCTGCCCCAAGCCGGCCTCGACCCTCTACTACCGAGACCCCGAAGACCGCGACCGCGCCCTCTTCGTCGCCGACGCCTGGCCCTCCGGCGTCTTCCGCACCGCCACCCTCGCCGGCACCCGGCCAGGCGGCGCCGTCGCCGCCGCCTGGGCCGTCCTGAACCACCTCGGCGAGACCGGCTACCGCCGCGCCGCGGACCGCCTCGCCCGCATGACCGACGCCTACGTCGCGGGCGTCGAGGCCATCGACGGGCTGGAGATGTGGGCCCGCCCAGACTTCTCCATCGTCAACTTCGGCTCCGCCCTGCACGACATCTCAAAGGTCGCCGCGGGCCTGGGCGATCGCGGCTGGCTGGTCACCCTCACCCGCCGCCCCGTCGGCCTGCACCTGATGATGTCTCTCCTCCACGAACCCTGCCGCGAGGATTATTTGAACGACCTCGCCGCCTCCGTCGCCGCCGCCGCGGGAGACCGACGCGCGGCCGACGCCAGCCTCTCCACCTACGCCGGCTGACGCCTGCAGGCCGCGGGCGAGGCGCCTCGCGCGGCGCGCCCCCCGGGGCCCGTTGCCGCCGCATCGCGCCCCGCCTAGCCTCCCGACCATGCGCCGCGCTCTGATTCCGCTCCTCTTCGCCCTCTCCCCCGCCGCCGCCCTCGCCTGCGGCGCGCCGGCCGACGGTTCGCTCGCCGGCAGCCTTCAGCTGGCGGACCTTTCCGCCGACGAGAAGCGCATCTTCTCGGAACGCTTCGCCTCCGACTTCGCCGAGGCCGAGCGTCTCGGAGTCGCCGCAGACGCGCTGTTCCGGTTCGAGCGCTGCGAGCTCAACGGGTCGGAGCCGCCCGAACTGGTCGCGCTCGGCCGCTCCCCCGCCCATTGCATCGGCATGGCCCAGCCCGAAACCCCCGCCTGCGGCGTCTGGATCATCGCCACCACGCCCGAAGGCTGGGTCGAGGTGCTGGAGGGCGCCGGAACCCCGCGCCTCGCCGGCTCCACCACCAACGGCTGGTACGACCTGGTGCTGGAGCGGGGCCGCGCTCCCATCGCCCTGAAGTTCGGCGGCGTCGCCTACCAGGAGGACATGGGAGACGCCGACCCCCTCGCCGATCCGCTGGACGACTGGGACGCCGATCCGGGCGCGGGCGGCGGCGGCGTCGACTGGTACGCTTTCGACGATCCCATGCCCGGGCCGGCCGAGGACGCCTTCCTGTGGTTCTACCGCCGCCAATCGGCCCGCGCCGGCGCCATCGACGTGCTGCCCGACGCCTACCGCATCGGCGTGGCCGAGCTCGACGACGTTCCGCCGGTGGAGGCGGTGATGCAGGGCGTCTCCTCCGCCGACTGCGCGCCAGGCGGCTGCCGCCACTGGGTCCTGACCGGTCTCGACGCGCCCGCCGGTCCCACCGTCGCCGCCGAGTTCCGCGGCTTCGACATCGAGGTCGCCGTGACGGGCGGCGCCGGAGGCCGCGACCTCGTCGTCTATGCCGGCGAAGGCGTGGAGATCTGGCGCAACGACGGCGACGGCTGGCGCGCGGCGCGCTAGGCTCGATCGTCCACGCTGAGGAGAGCCTCGGCGGGGGGCGGAGCCGGAACGAAAGCGTCCGCCGACGGCCCTCGCCGACCCTGAAGGCCGCGGTCGGCCGCCTCGATGTCGGCGCGTCGTTTCGCAGGAACCCGTGGCCCCGCGGCCTCGACCGCCGATCCGAGACCGCGCTCGGCCAACGTCGTCGCTCGCGGTAGCCGCAGCAGTCGCCCGCCCGACCGGAAGCAATGCGCCCCTCGCATAATCGGTCCGCTCAGCGCCAAGCGAAGGCCGAAAAACCGCCGCTGGCTTGCGCGGCGCAGCGAGGAATGCACCGCTCCCTGGCGACTTGGCGTTCGACGGCGACTTCGAAGGCGAAAAAGTCGCTGCAGCCTCCGCAAGCGCGGACCGACCGACGCGCCGCCTCGGGCTGCCGACTCCACCTCCAAACCGGCGCGCGCGGATCCTCGCCCGCAGCGCGCCGCTCCCGCCCGTCGCCTGTGCGGCGAAGCCGCTTGCCTCCCGTTGGGCCGAGCGCCTCTTCGCCTTGCGGCGAATTCGGCGGGTCGCTGCGCTGGCGGGGCGCTGGCCAGGCCGACGCTACGTAATGCCGTGCTTGCGCAGCCGAGGGCCAAGACCCATTGACGGGGTTCCGCTGCGCTCGGTTTCGTGAGTCCGTCCCCCTGCCTGGCAGGAAAGATGGAACGGCACGCGAGTCCTGCCTCAGCGAC
>JBCCPD010000098.1:0-10094 GCA_039025075.1 Pseudomonadota bacterium
ACCAGCGCCGTGTAGCCGTGCCGCGGCATGCCCTGATGCGGATGGTTGAAATAGTTGTCGTCGTAGTTGAAGCGCAGCGGCAGCCGCTTGAGGATCGAAGCCGGCAGCTCCGTCGGATCGACCCCCCATTGCTTGAGCGTGTAGCCCTTGAAGAACGCCTTGTAGAGGTCGGGCCCCACGAAGCGCAGCGCCTGCTCTTCGAAGCTGCGCGGCTCTTCGATGTCGAGCCGCGCCTTGGACTCGATGAACGCCTTGGCCTCGGACGGCGTGAAGGCCGCGCCGTAGAACTGGTTGATGGTGTGCAGGTTGATGGGCAGCAGATAGACCTTGCCCTGCACCGTCGCCTTGACCCGGTTCACATAAGGCATGAACTCGGCGAAGCGGTTGACGTAGTCCCAGACCCGCGCGTCGCCGGTGTGGAAGATGTGGGGCCCGTACTTGTGCACCAGCACGCCGGTTTCGGGGTCGCGATAGGTGTGGCAGTTGCCGGCCGGATGGTCGCGCTCGTCGATGACCAGGCAGGCATAGCCGACTTCGGCCAGCTCCCGCGCGATGACGGCGCCCGAAAAACCGGCCCCGACCATGCAGATGCGCTCCATCTCCAGGCTCCATCCCTGTCCGTGCCGCTCGCGGGCGCGTGAATAGCGACCGGGGCGCAGAGACGCAATCCGAACGCCGCTCCGCTCCCGCCCGAGCGGGGCTAGTCCGGAACCTCGATCCGCTCGCCCGCCGCCGCCGCCCGGTAAAGCGGCGAGAGCAGCTCCTCCGCCCTCCGGTCGGCGGCCAGAACGCGCAGGCGCGCGTGCAGATCCGTCTCGACCCGCGCGGCGAAGCCGCCCTCCGTGAGCAGGCGCTTGACGATGCCGACGGAGCGGGAGACCGCCGCCAAGGGCGAGTACGGCGCCAGCAGCTCGCCGGGAACCAGTTCCTTTTGAGCGCCCACATCGGTCGTGATCGGAACGCAGCCCGCCAGGATCGCCTCGTAGCAGACCAGCGCCAAGCCCTCGTTCGAAGACGGCAGCAGCATGACGTCGCTTTCGCCCAGCAGCGCGGGCACGTCGGCGCCGGCGGGGTGCAGCGTCACATGCTCGCCCAGCCGGTAGCGCTCGATCATCTTCCGCACCGGCTCGAGATAGCCGCCCTCGCCGACCAGGTCGAAGCGGAAGGCGATGCCCTTGCGCCGCCCCCAAGGGATCAGCCGGCGCGCCGCCTGCAGCACCAGCAAGGGCCGTTTCTGGTGCACCATGCGCCCGACGAAGGCGACGCGGCACTCCTTTCGCCCTGGACCGACGCGCACCGGCTTCGGCTCCGCGGCCCGCTGCGCCTCGCTCAGCATGCGGCCGACCCGTATGGTCGGGCGGTCCCCATAGCGATCGCGATAGAAGTCGCCGAGCCCCTCGCTGATCACGTGGCGCAGGTCGAGATAGTTCGACCAAACGCCCGAAACCCTGCAATAGCCGCCGTCCCGATGCTCAACGATATGGGTCGAGTCGATATTGAACACCTGCGGATGCGCCGCGCGCACCGCCGGCATCGCCTCGTAGAGCCCCGCATGGTGATGGTTGTGCGTGAGCCGCACGTTCTCCGTCTCGATCAGCCGTCGCACCAGCAGCCCGGTGAGGCGCCGCGGCACGTAGCGGTCGGCGCGGATGTAGCGAAAGCGAGGATCGTCCGGCAGACGACCGCGCAGCCGCTCCGGGCTCGGCCGTTCGGAGATCGCGATCACGCGCAGGCCCGCCTCCAGCGCCCAGCGGATGGTGTCGAAGGCCAAGGCCTCCGCGCCCCCGACCTCCAGCCAGTGCAGGCCGATCAGGATCGCCGGGTCCTTCGACGCAGGCGTCGTCGCCGGACCGAAGACGTTGCGCCGCGGTCCGGGCTGAGCGTCGAACTTGTACTTCCACTCCACGAACCGCCGCGCGAACAGCTCCAGCCCATGCTTGACCAGGTCGAACGCCATGGGCGAGGCCGCGAAGCCCCAATGCTCGATCTTGCTGCGGGTGCGCCAATATCGCTCGGACGGCCCTTCCCAGCTCCCATCGGGATCGGGCATCGTGACGCTCACCCGCAGCGGCGGCGCAGTGTTTCCCGGATCGCCGGGCAGCAGGACCCGCCCCACATGGCTGCCGCCGACCAGCGGCGCCGGATGCGGCTCGTAGTCCTCATGGACGACCGGGAAGATCAGGTCCTGCTCGTTCCACCGCACCTCGACGGCGAGCGCGCGGCCCGGAAACATCAGCCGGTACAGGCTCGCGATCTGGTCGAGCTCCGCCACCACATGGCCGCGGATGCGCGCGCTCTGGGGGTCGTCCGGCGCGCGCCACGTTCCGTCGGTCATCGCACGCCCCTCGCGCCGGCGCCGAGGTCGCCCCGGCTCCTCGCCGGTCCCGCGCCGCCGCTCGCCCGACCAGCGCAGGCTCGACCGGCGCGCGCCCGCGCTGCAGAAGGGTCGAGCGACCCGGACGTTTGCGTCATCGGTTGCCATCCACTCCGGACTGCGCCGGCAACAACCAAAGCCTGCGGCAACTGTCAATGCGCCGCGGCCGACCGGGCGCGGGCCGAGCCCGTCAGCCCTTCGCCCGCTCCACTTTCGGGCGGAAGAACAGCCCCCGCCAGATCGCCAGCGCCACCCGCCGCCGCAGCCGCCAGGACACCTTCGCGCGCGAGGTCTGGATCCACACATGCCGCAGAAACTCCAGCACGCCGAACCAGCCGTCGTCGCGCCAGCGGGCCGAGGTCTCGTTCCGCGCGCCGTACTCGAACTTCCAGATGTTGGCCTCGTCGACCAGCCCGTAGTTCACGCCCTTGTTCTTCGGCAGGTCGTGCACGATCACGCTGTTCGGCACGTATAGCCCCGGCTGACCTCGCGCCAGCCGCTTGGTGTACTCCGCATCGTCGTACCAGATGAAGTAGTCCTTGATCGGCAGCCCATGCTTTTCGATGGATCGACGCGGCACCAAGGCCGACACGAACGAGCAGGAGCGCACCAGAAACCATGGCGTCTGAGGCGTGTAGAAACGCGGCCAGTCCCAGACGGTCGGCGGCGTGTTCATCTCGCACAGCGATCCATCGGTCCAACGCACCATCGAGCAGGCGAAGGACGGACGCCGGCCATGGCGCGCCTCGAAATCCGCCAAAGCGCTCTCCAGCGTTCCGATCGCGTCGGGCTCCGGATAGGCGTCGTCGTCGCTCAGCCAGATCAGATCGTGCCCCGCCTCGTAGGCGGCGCGCGTCCCGGCGTTGAAGCCGCCGGCGCCGCCGATGTTCTCAGGCAGGCGCAGGTGGCGAAAGCCAGGGCCGACGCGCGCGGCCAGCAGATCTCCCGTGCCGTCGTCGGAGGCGTTGTCGACCACGATGATCTCGTCGATCGCCCGGGTCTGCGCCTCGAGCGCGGCGATCACCTTCTCCAGCTTCTCGCGCCGATTGTAGGTGACGATCACGGCGGCGAGGGAGGGGCGTCGATCGGTCATGGCAGGCTCTCAGGCTTGGCGGACGTCGCGCCCGACCGACATCGGAGGGCGCCGGAGGCCGCCCGCGCGGCCGGACCGGCTCCGGCCTCTTGCGTGAGGCGCTTGAAGCGGCGCGGCGGCTTGTTTTGCGTTCGGCGTTCTCGACGGCGGGGGCTCGACGGCAGGACTAGGCCCCTAAAGCCCGTTTACGGCGCGCGACGCAAGACGAAGTCGACGCGGCGCCCCGGCGACGTCCAAGCCTCGCGGCGGCGCCGGCGATGGCGCCCGGGCCGCACAGGCGCCCCGCAGGCCATCGCGGCCCAACCCCGTCCGCCGGGCGCGGCGCCTCCCCCCCGACGCCGCGCTCCGCGCGCTAAAGCCCGGCCACGACCTGCCCCGCCGCCATCGCCGGGCGGCGCATGGCCAGCATCCGGCGCGCCTCCTCTCCCCGGCCCATGCGCAGCAGAACCGCGGCCATGGCGAGCTCCCCCAGGTCGCGCTGCGCCCGGCTGCCGCCCAGCCGGGCGTGGTCCTGCAACGCCTCGGTCAGCGCCTGCGCCGCGCCCGGCCAATCCTGCGCCGCCATCGCCTCGAACGCCGCCGCGCAGGCGCGCACCACCGGCGCGGCGGGGCCCGCGGCCCCCTCGGCCACCCGCCGCAGCGCCTCGGTCTCTCCGGCCATGGCATGGGCCAGCGCCGCATGGGCGTCGGCGAAGGCGAGGCCGGGCGTCGGAAAGGCCGCCGCCGCATAGGCGCTGACCGCCCGCCAGCGCGCCGGGTCCGCCGTCACGCCCGCCAGCTCCGCCCGGAACAGGATCGAGGCCATGTCCGTCAACCGGTTGATCGCCGGCCCGACGGACGCGTCGGGCGCCACGTCCGCGTCCACCACGCGCCACAGCCGCGCCTCGTCGCCCGCCTCCAGCGACCACAGCGCCACATGCCAGGCGCAATGGCCGTGGATCGTGCCGGTCTTGTCATAGCCTTGCATCCAGCGGTCCAGATAGGCCGCGCCCTCCAGCGCGTTCCCCGCCTCGTAATCCACATGGGCGCGCACATGCGCCGCATGGGCGTTGGCGGGGTTCAGCTCCAGCGCCCGGTCCACCTCGGCCGACGCCCGGTCGAGCTGGCCCACCTCGCAGCGGGCGAAGGCCAGCATCGCCAGGCACCACCAGTCGTCGCCGTAGTGAGGGGCCAGAGCCTCCACATAGGCCAGCTGCTCCGCCTCCCGTCCCGGCAGGCCGGAAAAGCCGATCAGACCGAAGACCGACGTGCAGGTCTGCGCCGGCAGAACGTCGCGCGGGTGCTCCGCCACATGGGCGCGCACGGCGTCCCTTGCCTGGGGCCCGCGGCCCGACACGACATGGTCCATCGCCGCCGCATGCGCCGCCTCGCGCGCGGTCAGGCCGCCCGCGTCCGCCAGGGCCAGGGCCGCGTCCATGGCGGCGCGGGTCCCGGCCGGATCGCCGTCCAGCTGTCGGGCCCGGGCGAGACCCGAATGGCCCAAGGCGAAGCCGGGATCCGCCTCCACCGCCGCTTCGAAGCGCTCGGCGGCGCCCGGCTGGGCGGCGAGGAAAAGATCGACCCCGGCCACGTAAGCGTCGCGCGCGGCGGTCGAGGCGGTGGTCAACGGATTGTCGTAGCGGTCGCGAAGCATGGCGGCTCTCCTGCCCGGACGGTCTTTTTCTAGCCGTCCAGCGCGGTCGAGGATGGTCTTCTTCCCGTGAGAACGAGGATGTTGGCTGTCGAGCCTAGGCCCCCCGGGGTCCTTCGGCCAGCGCCTCGAAAGGCGGGTCCGCCGAGGCAGGGCGCCGATCCGGCCGCGCCGGGGAGGGCGGGCGGGAGGCGCGGCCGGATCGGCGCGGCGAAGCCCGCGAAGAGACCGGACCGACGCGCGCGAGACGCCCTGCAAGCGCGCCGATCACGCCGACGGCGCCGATGCGGTCAGAGCAGCTCCGCCGCCCGCATGAGCCCCTCGAAATCGTCCACCAGAGCCCCGTCGGGCGTCGCCCCCAGGTCCGGCGTCCAAGGACCGCCATGGCGGCCGCGCGCGTGCAGGACCGAGCTCGGATCATGCTCCATCAGCCCCACCAGCGTCTCGGCCACGATCAGCGATCCCAGATCGCCCAGGCGCTGGCCGCCCTGCTGCAGCTCCGCCTCCTTGAGAATGTAGAACCACAGCGGCGTCGCCTCGGTCAGACCGTCGCGCACCGCCTCGCTGGTATGGCCGGACACCAGCTCCGCCTCGCTCAGCGGCCGCGCCACGTCGTCGTAGACCGCATTGGCCAGCGTCAGCAGCGCCTGAGCCGACGGCAGGTTCAGCGCATGGCCGCGCCCCAAGGCCGCCCGCGCCAAGGCCGCGAAGGCCGGCCCCGCGTCATGCAGGCCCGGCGGCGCGATCCAAGTGTCGATGCGCCGCGCCGCGCGCCCCTCGGCCCGGGGGGGCGAGGGCGCCCAGCGCGACCAATCCACCACCAGATCCTCCGGCAGGCGCGGCGGGCGCGTCCCGCCGGCCGGCGGCTCGGCCAGCAGGTTCAGCCCGGCGGCGTCGCGGCCGGCATGCAGAGCGTTCAGCTCCATGGTCGGGCGGATCATGGCGTTGGGAAAGCGGAAGGCGGCGACCGCGAACTCCAGCGGCACCGGCAGGCGCAGGCTCGGCGCGAGCCCGATATCCGACCCGCCGCTCAGCGCATTGCGGAACTCGGTGTAGATCGGCGCGCGGGCGCGGCGCACCCGCGCCAGGACCCGGGGCGCGCAAAGGCGCGGCAGGTAGGCGTTCAGCACCAGCCACTGCACATGCCGGCGCACCAGATCCTGAGCGGTCTCGAACAGCGTGGCCGGAGCGGCCCCGGGCTGGTCGGCCAGCCAGTCCGCCACCCTATTGTGAAAGCGCGCCATCGCCACGTGAAGCTGCGACAGCTGAACGAAGCGGTCGTTGCGCGACTCGCCGATCACCGCCCGCGACTGGTCCGGCCGGCCGTCGCGCAGAAGCGCGGCGCGCAGATGCGGCGGCAGCGCCCGGATCTCCGCCTCGGTCACGTCGGTCCGCGGATCGTCGCCCAGCAGACGGCCCAGCCGCAGCAGATCCACGCCCCGGTCCCGCGGCAGGGCGCTGCCGCGCCGCGCCGCGCGCCAGCCGCGGTCCAGCCGCAGGCGCGCCGGCGCATGGGGCTCGCGCATCAGACGCGTCAGCTTCGCCCCCAGCGGCCCCGGCGCCAGATCGCACTCGTAAAGGCTCTGCAGCCGCAGCGGCCCGTCGCGCAGGTTGCTCAGATCCCGCTCCATCGCCGCCCGCGGCAGCGGCGCGCCCTGGCAGGCGCGCAAACGCGCGTCGCCGCGCGTCCAGGCCGGCGCGCTCAGATCATGCTCCAGAAACCGCGTGAACAGAGGCAGGATCAGCGGAAGATCCGTCTCGTCCCCCGCCGTGCCGCCATCGGCCTCCGCCATCGCCGCGGCGAGCGCGTCGAGCCGCGCCGGATGGTCGGGCCCCTCGGGCGCGTCCGGCGCATCGGGCGCGAGATAGCCGTAGCCGGTCGCCGACCCGTCCAACGTGCGCAACGCGCCCACCGGCCCGTCCAGCGCGCCGGCCAGCCGTTCGACCTCGTCCGCGGCGGCGCCGCCCAGCGCCGCGGAAGGTCCGGAGGTGAAGAGCATCGGCAACATCCATTCAACCTTGCGGCGGCCACCGTGCGAACCTTGCGCGAATGCTTCGTGAATCCTGTCGGCGCGATTCACGTAGGGCTTGTGTTTCGCCCCGCCGCGCAGGAACCTCCCCGCCAGGGGGGACGGCCGCTGGCCGCCGCCCCGCCTCACGGGAAGGATCCAGCGGCATGAGCCACGGCGAAGCCCAGCCAGATGCACCCCTGTCCCGCGCCGGCCACGGCGCCGCGGCGCCGGGCGAATACCGCAACATGCTCCGCGCCCCGGCGGAGGACGAGCGCGGGGGCTGGCCCGGCCTGGGCCCGGGCGCAGAGGCCCGGTTCGCGCGCCTGACCACGGCGATCTCCGACGCCCGCTTCTGGACCGCGCCTCTGCCCCCGGCGGAGGGGGAGCCTGCGCCCAAGGCGGCGGACGAGAACCCCGGCATGCCCGCCGGCTACACCTATCTCTACCAGCTCGCCGCCCACGACCTGCTGCAGACCACGCTGGACTTCCCGGGCCTGACCGACGCCGACCCGGCGCGCCTGCGCAACCTGCGAACGCTGCGCTTCGATCTCGACACGCTCTACGGCCGCGGCCCCGGGGGCGACCCGCAGGCCTACGCCATCGAGACGGCGTCGGACGCCGCCCGCGGCGCCCGCTTCCGCCTCTCCCCCGGCGGCCCGGACGCGGGCCTGGGGGCGTGGGACCGGCGCCCCGCCGACCGCGACATCGGCCGCGCCATGGACGCCGCCCAGGACGCCGCGCCCCGCGCCGGCGCCACGGATGCGATGCTCGCCGACCCGCGCAACGACGACAACGGCCTGCTCAGCCAGGTCTCGACCCTGTTCATGCACGTCCACGGCATTCTCTTCGACGCCGCCCTCTCCGCGGTCGCCGAACGCCGCCAGGACGGCGGCCCCCGCCCCATGGCCGAGCGCCGCGCCGCCGCCTTCGCCGCCGCCCGCACGCTGGTGGAGCGGATGTGGCGCCGCATCCTCGCCCAGGACCTCGCTCCGCGCCTTCTGGACCCGGCCATCGCCCGGATGCTCGCCAACGGCGCCCTCGCGCCCCTCGACCCCGGCGGGGCCATGCCGCTGGAGCTCAGCCACGCCGTCCTGCGCTCCGGCCACGTCATGGCGCGCAAGTCCTACCGCTTCCGCCAAGGCGCGGCGCCCAAATCCATCGAGGAGGTGCTCCTCCAGTCCTCCCGCGGCCGCGCCCTGCGCATGCCGGCGACGGCGGACTGGGTGGCGCAATGGTCCTGCTTCTTCGAGGTGAACCCCCACATGCCGCCGCAGCTGGCGCGCCGCCTCGGCCCCTCGCAGCCGCGCCGCCTCGACAAGCCCCACCACCGCCTGCCCAACGACAGGGGCGACCCGCAGCACCCGCTCTCGCGCATCGACCAGATCCGCGGCGCCCGGGCCGACCTGTGGAAGCCCGAGGCGCTGATCGCCGCCCTGGTCGGCGCCCTGCCGGCTCTCGGCGACCTCGACGGCCTCGGCATGGACGAAGACGCCGTCGCCGCCCGTCGCCGCCGCGTCGCCGACTGGACCGCGCGCTACGCGGCGCACCCGTTCTCCGCCCACGACGCCGCCACCCTGGCCGAAGATCCGCCCCTCAAGCTCTTCGTGGAGATCGAGGCCGCCGCCCTGCGCGGCGGCCGCGGCTACGGACCCCTCGGCTCCGTCCTCCTCAGCGCCCTCTTCCACGCCGCCCTGGGCTCCGAGACGGCCGAGGGCGACGCCCTCGGCGCCCGCCTCGCCGACGCCGCGCCGGAGAGCGAGGCCGAAACGATCCGCGCGGCCGAGGCGGTCGCCGACATGCCCGCGCTCCTGCGCTTCCTCGCCCCGCGCATCGCCCCCGCGCCGGGCCTCCCCTTCCTCTGAAACCACCCGGAGCGACGACCATGAGCAGCATGGAAGACCACGCCTTCCTGATCCAGCCCGGCTCCGCCGAAGCCTTCGGCGCGCTGATCACCCGTTGGTCGCTGGAGCCGACCTCGGCCCCCGCCGGGATCATGACATTCGCCGAGTTCGCCAAGATCCTCGACGACGAGGGCATCAGCTACTCGGCCCCCTCGGACCCCGACTTCGCCTTCAAGCACGTCTACGTCTACCATGGCATGATGGGCCGCCTCGACGTGCGCATCCCCGCCAAGCAGATGGTCGAGAAGTCCGAGAAGGTGATCGAGAGCAGCGGCTACCCGATCCCCGCCTACTATTTCGAGATCTTCCCCAACGCCGAGGCCCAGGTCGACGACTGGAAGCGCCTCCGCCGCCAACGCATCGCCGACTACACGATTTCGAACTGCGCCTGACATGCAGGGCGCCGAATGCGCCTGACGGGCGCAGGCTAGAGCCGCGCCTCGGCGCGACGCGCTACTCCAGCAGGTCGCCGAAGGCAGCCGCGCTGACCGGCATGCCGGCCTCGGCCAGACCGTCGCGCAGCCGGGTCCAGTCCGCCTCGCGGCGGATCGGGAACAGGTGCAGCATCCAGCGCGTCGCCTCCCGCGGGTCCGGGGCGCGCGGTCCCTGCCAGCGGCGCGCGACGGTAGCGAGGCATCTCGCCGCCTCCTCCCGCGCCTCCTCCATCCGCCCCAGATGCGCCAGGGACGCCGCCCGCCACATGCCGTTGTTGGCGTGGCTGTCGCCGGCCGTGCGCGCCGCCTCCAGCGCGCCCTCATAGTCCTCGCACAGCAGGCGGATGCCCGCATGGAACCCCCAGCGCGTCTGGTTCGGCAGCGGCGTTGCGTCCAGCGCCGCCGCGCCCAGCTGCAGCGCCTCCTGGAACCGCCCGGCGAAGGCCCAGGCCTGGCCGACGCTGGTCATCGTCCACGGGTCATGGCTGTTCAGCTGCAGCGCCAGCTCGAAGTTCAGCTCCGCCTGCTCCCACCGCCCGCTGAAGGCCAGGGACCAGCCCAGCGCCAGCTGCGCCCGGCTGTCCAGCGGATCCAGCTTCACCGCCTGCTGCGCCGTCTCAAGCGTCTCCACGTGGTAGCGGGAGGACCGC
>JBCCPD010000099.1:0-10058 GCA_039025075.1 Pseudomonadota bacterium
GGCCGCCGCCGACGCGCACCCGGCCGCCGCCGGCCGCGCCGGAGGCGTCGATGCGCGCGCCGGCGCGCAGCGCGACCCCGGCCCCGACGATGTCGACCTCTCCACCCGTCGCGCCCGACACGTCGAGCGAGCCGGTCACCTCGACCCGCCCCTCGCCGCCGTCGAGGATGATCCGGCCGCCGTCGACCCGCGCGCTGCGCGCCTCGATGACGCCGCCCGCGTGGACCGCGGCTTCCACCGCGCCGCGCACCGCGGCGGCGGAGAGCACGACGGTTCCACCCTCGGCCGCCAAACGCCCCAGATTGACGGCCCGGCCGCCGCCGTCCGGCCCGCGAGGTCCGAGGTCGAGCTCGAACATGCCGTCGCCCGAGACCTCGACGGAAAAACGCTCATGGCCGGCGATGACGATCTTGCCGACCTTGCCCTCTATCGCGCCCCGATTGACCACTTCGGGCGCGACGAAACCGGCGAGCCCCGCTTCCTCGAAGGTGATGCGCCCGTCGTTGACGATCTTCGCGTCCGGATCGCCCGGCTTGTCGAAAACAAAGTCTCCGCGCATGAAGGCGTCGTTCTCGATATCGGCTGTCGTGGCCAGCAGCCCGCCCACATCCACCACCGAGCCGGCGTGGAACATCACGCCCGAGGGGTTCACCAGCCAGACGTTGCCGTTGGCCAGCAGCTGCCCGCGGATATGCGTCGGCAGCCCGTCCAGCACGCGGTTCAAGGCGATCGCGTCGCGGCCCGGCTGCACGAAGCGAACCGCCTCGTCGGCGTCGATGTCGAAGCTGCGCCAGTCGATGACCACGCGCTGCGACCCTTGGCGGATCGTGGTGACGCCCGCCTTGGTGCTGATCGCCGCCTGTCCGCCCCGCACCGCGCCGCCTTTGGGCCCGGCCATCGCCGGCGCGGCGGCCAGCGCCATGGAGGCGAGCGCCAGCGCCGTCGCCGCCGTCCAGCGGAGCGATCCGCGCCCCAGGGGCGCCCGCGCGCTCAAAACGCCCTCGAGGCGCTGAACAGGAACCGCCAGGCGTCGGACCCGTTGTAGAGCAGCGGCCGGTTGATCGGTCGCGCCGCCTCGAAGTTGACCGCGAGCCGGCCGGCGAGCTGGGCGCGCAGGCCGAAGCCCGCCGAGGCCACCGCCGCGTGGATGGGCGACCCCGCGCCGTTGTTGCGCACCTCTCCGAAGTCGCCGAAGCCGTAGACCTCGAGCGGGGCGCGGAACTCGCGCCAAGCAACCGTTTGGTTCCAGCGCAGCTCCATGGACACGCCCGCTCCGATATCGCCGGCATATTCCGACGGAAAGTAGGCGCGGCCGATCTCGGCCCCGCCGATGGTGAATTCCTCAGACGCCAGAAGCGTGGCCTCGGTCGCCTGTCCCCAGGCTTTGGCCAAAAGGGTCCAGCCGTCGGTGACCGGCAGGGTACGCTCGATCTCGCCTCGGATCAGCCAGAATTCGCCCCCGCCGTCGGCGCGGCTGATGTTCTGGTCGCCGGCCGAGGTCGCGCCCGCCAGGTCCAAGCCGCGCCGCACCTCGATGCGCGCTTCGGTGTAGCCGAGGGAATCGCGCTGCAACGCCTCCAGCCCGAAGGTCGCGACCGTGAGACGATCATCCACGATCAGGTCGGGAATGGGGCTGGGCGCGCCGTTGGGAAGCCGCGGGGCGGGGGTCAGGGAGTTGATCTCCACCACCTCCAGACCGCCGAAGAGATCCACGCTCAGGGCCCGCGTCCGCCTCGCCGGGTAGTGCAGCGTCACCTCGACCTCCGTCTGGTCGGAGGTGATGTCGAAATCCCTGACGATGTCTCCCGGGCGGCTTTCCGAGTAAAGCGCCCGCCCTCTGAGGTTCAGGCCGGAGGAGCCGAGGAAATGCACATGCTCCGCCTGCACGGTCCAGCGTTCCCGAAAATCGGCGGGGAACGGGTCGTCGAAGCCCGCCGACATGAAGCCCGAGAGGGTGGTGGAGTCTCCGAACGGCGACCATGAGTTGACGGAGGCGACCACCCCCATCAGCCCGTCCCCGATGATCGGCGACTGACGGTTGTCCAGAAAGGCGGTGATGTCGATCGCCTCGCGCTCCATGTTCACATAGAGTTCGACCGCTCCGCGTTCCCCAGCGCCGACCCGAGGCACCGCGGCGGCGCGCGTTATGCCGGGAATGTCGTTGAGCCGCAGCAGAACGCTCTCGATCCGCTCCGCCGTGGGATTGCGCAGCCCTCGGAGGGACGCGACGATCTTTCTGGCGAGGTCGATGACCGGACCGACCGGCTCTTCCGGCTCCTCGACCTCCACCACCGTCAGGACGGCCTCGACGGCTTCCAACCGCACGACGCCGGCGTCGATGGCCTGCGCCGGAACCACCACGCGGGTGAAGAGAAACCCGTCCTCGCGGTAAAGACGCTGCAGCTCGCCGGCGATGGCGAAGACGTCGACCAAGCTGACCTCCCGCCCTTTGCGGTCGCCGACCAGCGCGTCGATCCGCTCGGTCGAATAGATCGTGCCGCCCTCGACCTGGATCTCGTTGAGCACGAAGCGGATCTCATCGGCGTTGGAGGGCGGCGCCTGGGAGGTGAACCTCACCCCAGGACCTGACGGCAGAGGCGCGGCCTCGGGGTTGCGCCGCCGGGTCGCCGCGTCGATCGCGTCGCCGGGACTGGGCAGCAGAGCGGAGGGCGGTTGCGGTCTCGGCGCCGACTGGGCCTGCGCCGCGGTCGGGACGCCGAGCGCGGCCAGAAAACCCAACGCGATCAGGCGTTCTCGTCGATGATCGAGGCTCATCGCCATCGCCCGCCCCCGCTGCCTCGTCCGGCTCCCACCACCGGAAGGAATAGCACCGCGCCGGAGGCTCGGTCAAACTGAGGAAAGCTTTAGGAAAACGCTTAAGCGATGGACGAGGCGCTTCCGACGCGGCCATTCGGAGCGCCGCGGAGCCAGCCTCGACGCCAATCCTGACACCGGCGGCTCCAGGGGCTGATCACTGATCCCAAGAGGGGGCGCGGATGGCCCCGACGACGTGATTGCTGTCTTCGCGGGAGGTCGTCAGACGCTCCAGAGCGCCGGGCGCGTCGGATCCGGCCTGGCCGATCGCGCCGCTGTAGGGCCCGGTGACCGAGCGGGTCGTTCCATCCGCCGCGATCATGACCAGGCGCGCGCCGCTGCCCAGCGACACCGACTGGGTCGCCGGGACGACCGAGCCGGGGGCGAGGGAGGCGACGTTGCTCTCCAGCACGACGAGATCGGACGCGGCCGCGGAGCCGACGGTCGCTGCGGCGAAGAGCGCGGCCGCGACGGTCGTCGCGACGATCCTTCTCAACATAGCCTTCTCCGACTTCAACGGCCCGCCGAACGTGTCGAGCCGAGACTGTTGCGGGCGCGGGTAGAGGAGCCGACGCGCCGCCCTGAGCGATCCTCGCCCGCTCGGGCCGCTTCAGATCTATGTCCACTGACGTGAAACTACCATGAGTCGGTGATGAAGCGCAAAAACTGTGTCGCGCAGTCCTCGATTCCGTGACTCTCGTGTGACTCACCCGCCGATCCGATCGCCTGTTTCGCCGGCTTCGAGGCGGCGGGCGTGGAGGATCACGAGCGGATCGGGCGCGCCGAGCTCGGCCAGCCGGGCGAAGGCCCGGGCCGCCGCCTCGCGAGGGCCTTTGAGCGTCTCGAACGCGTCTTCGTAGCGGCGGCGCTGCTGTTCGGAGGTTTCGCGGTCCAGGTTCCAGACCTCCACGGGCTCGGCCTTGCCCTTGAGCATCACGCGGCCGACGGGGCGCAGCTCCGGCACGGGTTTTTGGGCGGAGGCGTTGCGGATCGCCGCGGCGCGGGCCGCGGCGGAGACGGTGACGCGGGTGCCGAGGGCCTTGTTGATGCTCTCGAGCCGGGCGGCGGTGTTCATGGCGTCGCCCATGGCGGTGTAGTCGAACCGCCGACGCCCGCCGAAATTGCCCACCGAAGCGCTGCCCGAATGCACGCCGATGCGCGTGACGCCGAGGCCGAGATGGGCTTTTCGTTTGCGGAATTCTTCAGCGAATTCATCCATTTGCTCGGCGCAGCGGACGGCGTTGAGAGCGTGGTCCGCTTCGCTGCTGAGCGCGCCGAACAGGGCGACGACCGCGTCGCCGATAAACTTGTCGATGGAGCCGTGGTTGCGCGCGATGATGTCGGAGATGCCGTCGAAGTATTCGTTCAGCAGCTCCGCCAGAACCTCCGGCTCCAGCTGTTCTGACATGTCGGTGAAGCCGGCCACGTCGGTGAAGATGAAGGAGATTTCGCGACGCTCGCCGCCCAGCCGCAGGGAGGAGCGGTCCTTGGCGAGGCGGTCGACCATCGCCGGCTCCAGGTAGTGGGAGAAGGCCTGGCGGATGAACTGCTTCTCGCGGCTGGAGAGGAACGCCTCGGCGGCGCCGCCGAGGCCGAAGGCGATGCCGAAGCCCAGAAGGCTCGGCGCGACAGGGATGTAGGGGCCGCCCAAGCCCGCGAGGTAGACCGCGAGCGCCAGATAGGCGACGGCCGCCGCCGCCAGGCCGCCCAGCTTGACCCAGAGCGAAATGCTTGAAATCCCTAGCATAACGCCGATCAGAGTCAGGGCGATGACGATCAACGCGCCTTGCAGGCTGGAGACCGCGAAGTCGACGACTACGCGCTGGTCCAGCATCTGGGAGAGGACGTGAGCGTGAAGGAGCACGCCGGCGGAGGTGCGGTTGGAGATCGTGGGATCCACTGCGAGAGAGGTCTGGTGGCGGTCGGTCTGTTCGAGATCGGCTCCGATCATCACCAGGCGATCCTTGAACCAGCCTTGGAGAAAAACCGCTGGGAGCTGAGGGTTTAGCAGGCTTTCCGCAGGTATCGCCTGAAAGGCGGGAGAGCCGTCGGCCGTCTCCCGCCGCCAGTCGACGAGGCCTTCCGAAGGGTTGGGCTCGCCGCCGGCGGCGACAAGCATCGCGGCGGGAAAGCTGAGCGGGGCGGTGTCGGGCTGAGCGCTTTGGAAGCGTCGGACGACGCCGTCGCCGTCGTAGGTGACCGTCGCGAAGCCGGCGATGGCCCCGGATTTGTCAATGAATTCAGCTAGAAAAGTCTCCTGTGCCGGCCGCAGACATGCGCGTGCGTCGGCCCAGGCGGTGACGACGGGGCCGTCGAAAGCGCGGATCGCGTCGATGAGGGCCTGATCCTTGGCCAGCTCGGTGGCCTGGTCGATCAGGATGTCGAGGCCGATGGCCTTGGCCCCTGCCTCGTCCAGCAAGCCTATGATTACGCTGAGGAATTCTCGATCCACCGGAGAGCGGTAGGGGAACAGCGCCAGAGTGTCCTCGGTGATGCGCAGGATCGAGATGCGGGGGTCCTGCACCGCCGAGCTGGGAGAGAGGATGACGCGGAGCTGGTCGTTGAAATTGGCCTCGAAGGACCTGAGGCCGCGATGGTCTCTGAAGCCGTAGATCATTGAAAGGCTTACCAAAAGCACGACGCTTCCGGCGATGAGGACGCGCGGGGACAGCAAGCGCTTCAGGGCCCCGGTCGCGACGGGCGCGGGGGCGGCGGGCGGCGCTGGGGCGTCGGCGGGCGCGGTCACGCGGGCCGGTCTCCTCCCATGGCGAGCCGCTTCAGCGAGGCGGCGGTCGCTGCCCTAGACTTCGCGAAGGGTTGGGGAAGGTCAACGATTGGTTTGCGAATCAGCACCGAAGGGGCGTCCCGCAACCGTCCCGCGAAGGTGCACGGGGCGTGCACGGCGGGCGCCCCGAACATGAGGCAAAGGCGCCGCGGGCGTCCCACCACGGTCGCGCCGGCGTGCCGACGGCGTCGGACTCGGGTTTCGCGAAGGTTAAGGCGCCGAGGCGCCGGCGTCGCAGGTTAGGCGGAGGCTGGATCCGGCGCGTCATCGGGCGCCTCCACTGGCACGTCTTCGGGTTTGGGCGCCTGGGTCAGCAAAGGCATCAGAGCGCCCATCTCCGGCCCGGCGTCCCGCCCGGTCAGAGCGCGCCGGAGGGGGAGGAACAGCGCCCTGCCCTTGCGCGGCGCGCCGGCCTCCGCCGCGGCGGCCTTGGCGGCGGCGGTCCAGGCGGACCAGGTCGACCCGTCCCAGGGACGCGGAGGCAGCAGCGCCAGGGCCGCGCGCACGAAGGCGGCGTCCTCGGGCGCGATCTTGGGCGCGGCGCCGTCGCGCGTCAGGGCGATCCATTCGGCGGCGTCGGAGAGGCGGTCGAGATTGGGCGAGATCGCGACCCACAGCGCCTCGGCCGTTTGCGGGTCGGCCCCGAGCTCTCCGAGGCCCTCGGCCACCTCGGCGTAGGGCCGGGCGCGCAGAAGGCGGGCTGAGAGCGGCTCCAAATCGGCCGGGTCCAGCTTGATCGGCGCGGCGCCGAAGCGGGAGATGTCGAAGGCGGCGGCGACCTGCGCCGGCGTCTCGAACGGCTCCACCGGGTCGGAGGAGCCGAGGCGGGCGACGAGGGAGAGCAGCGCCTGCGGCTCCAGCCCCTCGGCGCGGAGGCCGCGCAGGGAGACGGCGGCGTCGCGCTTCGAAAAGGGCGCGCCGTCGGGACCGGTCACCAGCGAGTGGTGGGCGAAGCGCGGCGGGCGATGGCCGAGCGCCTGCATGATCTGGATCTGGGCGGCGGTGTTGGTGACGTGGTCGGCGCCGCGGACCACATCGGTGATCTCCATTTCGCCGTCGTCGACGGCCGAGGCGAGGGTGTAGAGCACCTGTCCGTCCTCGCGGATCAGCACCGGGTCGGAGACGGCGGACGGGTCGATGCGCTTGGGCCCTTCGATGGCGTCGGTCCAGGCGATGGCCTCGGGGTCGAGGCTGAAGCGCCAATGGGGCGGGCGCTCGGCTTCCAAGGCGGCCTTTTCGGCCTCGGTCAGGCGCAGGGCGGCGCGGTCGTAGACCGGGGGCTTTCCCTGGAGGCGCTGGGCCTTGCGGCGGAAGTCGAGCTCTTCGGGGGTTTCCCAGCAGGGGTAGAGGCGGCCGGCGGCGCGCAGGGCGTCGGCGGCGGCGGCGTAGCGGGAGAGGCGGTCGGACTGGCGGACGGTCTCGTCCGGCGTCAGGCCGAGCCAGGCCAGATCCTCGACGATGGCGTCGGCGAATTCCTGGGTTGAGCGGGCGGCGTCGGTGTCGTCGAGCCGCAGGATGAAGCGGCCTGCGCCTGAGGCCGCGTAGGCCTGGCGGGCGAGCGCCCAGTTGAAGAGCGCGGCGCGCAGGTTCCCCAGATGCAGGAAGCCGGTGGGCGAGGGAGCGAAGCGGGTGACGGTCATGGCGGGGGCGTAGTCCGGTTGAGCCCTTCGGGGCAAGGCGCGGTTGGGGCGAGGCTTCGGCGGGAGCCAGGCGCCGGCGACGGTCAGGCGCCGCGGAGGGGCAGCGCGGGCGCGCGGGGCCGGGCGGGCCGTTCCCCGTTCTTGGGAACGGCGGCGGCGGAAGGGGGCTCGACGCCCCCTTTCGGCGCATCGCTGGGGCGAGGGCGGGGCCGTGGGCTTAGCGCTCCAGATCGGGATGCAGGACGCGGAAGGCGACGGCCATGGGCTCGGTGCCGCCTGCGATCAGCTTGCGGCGATAGCTGCGGCCCGGCACGCCGGCGATCCAGTTCACCCGGGACTGAATGCGGTATCCGTAGGCGTTTTCAGGCGGCTGCAGGCCTCTTTTGAGAGTCCATCCAAAGCCGGGGGAGACCATCGAGCGACGCTCTGACCAGCTTTCGACGTCGGACCAGAGGATGCGGCCATGGACCCGGTCCTCCAACGCCTCGGCGTCCACGCGCAGCACCGGGCGCGGGTCGGCGGCGGAGCGGCCGCAGGCCCAGGCGGCGGCGGCCGAGAGGGCGACCGCGAGGCCGATGAAGGCCGGCTCGGGCGGGATCCCGGAGGGCGGCGCAAGGACCAGCGAGGCGAGCCAGGCGCTGACGAAGCCGAGGGCGGCGCAGAGGATCCACAGCTTGGTGCGGTGCGGCTGGAATTCGTAGACGCCGGGCGCGACCAGGGCCGGGTGCCGGTTCCTGGCGAAGTCCTCGAGCGCCGCCTGAGGGTCGTGCTCGTCCTCCGCGTCCTCGGGTCGGTCGGGATCAGCCACGGTCGGCCCAGGCGTTGGCGATTGGGTAGCGGCGGTCGAGCCAGAAGGCGCGGGGGCCGAGCTTGGGGCCGGGGGCCGACTGGAAGCGCTTGTATTCGGCGATGTGCAGGAGGCGCTCGATGCGCTCGACCTCGGCGCGGTCGTGGCCTTTGGAGACGATGTCGGCGACGGAGGCGTCGCGCTCGATCAGGTTTTCGAGGATGTCGTCGAGAACGTCGTAGGGGGGAAGCGAGTCCTCGTCCTTCTGGTCCTCGCGCAGCTCGGCCGAGGGGGGCTTTTCGATGACGCGCGGGGGGATGACGGGGCCTTGCGGGCCGAGCATCCAGTCGCGGTGGGTCTCGTTGCGCCAGCGGCAGGCGTCGAAGACGCGGGTCTTGTAGAGGTCCTTCAGGGGGTTCCAGCCGCCGTTCATGTCGCCGTAGAGGGTGGCGTAGCCGACGGCGACCTCGGACTTGTTGCCGGTGGTCAGCAGCAGGTGGCCGAACTTGTTGGAGAGCGCCATGAGGTAGAGGCCGCGCAGGCGGGACTGGATGTTCTCCTCGGTCACGTCGGGGGAGCGGCCGTTGAAGAGGGGGGCGAGGCCCTGCTCGACGGCGGAGACGGCGCCGGAGATGGGCAGCTCGTCCAGGTGGACGCCGAGGTTGCGGGCGACGGCCTCCGCGTCCTCCAGGCTTTCCGGCGAGGTGTAGCGGGAGGGGAGCATGACGCAGGTGACGTTGTCGGGCCCCAGCGCGTCGGCGGCGATGGCGGCGACGAGGGCGCTGTCGATCCCGCCGGAGAGGCCGAGGACGGCGGAGCGGAAGCCGGTCTTGCGCATGTAGTCGCGGGTGGACTGGACCATGACGCGGTAGTCCTGCTCGGCCGGGTCCGGCAGGGTCGCCATGGGGCCGGGGCGCGGGCGCCAGCCGTCGTTGGAGGGCTCGAATTCCAGCGTGACGACCGCTTCCTCGAAGGCGGGGAGTTGGGCGTGGAGGGCCCCGTGGCGGTCCAAAGCGAACGAGGCCCCATCAAAAACCTGGTCGTCCTGGCCGCCGGTCATGTTGAGGTAGACGAGCGGCAGGTGGGTCTCGACGGCGCGGGAGACCATGAGGGTCTGGCGGACGTCATGCTTGCCCCGCTCGTAGGGGGAGCCGTTGGGGACGAGGAGGAGCTCGGCGCCGGTTTCGGCATGGGTCTCGGCGACGTCGGGGTGCCAGGCGTCTTCGCAGATGGGGACGCCGACGCGCACGGGGCCGATGGCGACGGGGCCCTGGGGGTCGGCGGGGCGATAAAGACGCTTTTCGTCGAAGACGCCGTAGTTGGGGAGGTGGTGCTTGCGGAAGACGGCGCGGATCTCGCCGCCCTCGAGCACGTACCAGGCGTTGGAGACGCCGCCGGGGTCGGCGACGGGGGCGCCGAGGCCGAGGGCGGGGCCGTCGGCGGTGGCCTCGGCCAGGCGCTGGAGGTGGCGGGCGCAGGCGGCGAGGAAGGCGGGTTTGAGGACCAGGTCCTGGGGCTGGTAGCCGGCAAGGAACATTTCGGGCAGCGCGACGAGATGGGCGCCGGCTTCCTTGCCCTGGCGCCAGGCGTGGAGCGCCTTTTCGGCGTTGCCGGCGACGTCGCCGACGCGGGGGTCGAGCTGGGCGAGGGTGAGGCGGAAGGTCTCGGTCATGGCTAGAAGTCCCGGGTCGGGGCGGCCGCGCGGGGCAGCGTCGAGAGGGATATCGGGGGGATCGCGGCGGGAGGCAAGGGACGCGGGGCCGCGGCTGGGGCCAGGGGGCGAGGCGCGGCGCCGCGCGCGGCGAGGGCCGGGCCGTGAACCCTGTCCAAGAGAGCGTGGCGTCCAGAGGGCCGGAAGACGCGGCGCACGCGATGGCCGCGCGTCGGCGCGCCGGCAAGGGATGATCGCCTGCGAACGCGCCTGTGGGCGACGGGGCGGAGCGCCGCCGGGGGCGGCGACAGGGCCGAGCGTCGCCGGGGGCGACGGTGGGGCGGAGCGCCGCCGGGGGCGGCGGCGGGGCGGAGCGCCGCC
>JBCCPD010000100.1:0-10044 GCA_039025075.1 Pseudomonadota bacterium
CGGCGTCGGCGCCGCTCTCCAACACCTCCAACACCGCCCTTCCCGTGCGGCGGGCGTTGAGGTGCAGGCGGACCCCGCGCCATGTCCGGCGGCGGCCGATTTCGCGCGGGATTTCGCCGAAGGCCTGCGCCGGCGGATGGCGGATCGGCCGCCGCAGGACATGGCGCGGGTCCGCCTGCACCTCAACGCCCGCCGCACGGGAAGGGCGGTGTTGGAGGTGTTGGAGAGCGGCGCCGACGCCGCCTACCTGCCTCGAATCTCATATGTTTCCGCATTGGAGGAGGAAGCCGCGCGGGCAGGCCTGCCGGGCTGGGCAGGCGGAGGGCTTCGTCGCCGCTTCGCCCTGACGGCGTTGACGGAGGCTTTCCTGCGCGCCGAGCCCGGCTTCGGCGCGCGCTCCGACGCGCCGGCTCTGGCGGCCTCCTTGCAGACCCTGCTGGACGAGCTGCAGGGCGCCGGTCTGTCGGCCGACCGGCTGCGGACGCTCGATCTGGGGGAGCATGCGGCCCATTGGGAGAAGGCCTCCCGCTTTCTCGCCATCGTGGCGGACCACTGGCCGGAGCACCTGGCGCAGGAGGAGCACCGGGCCCTGGACCCCGAAGCCCGGCGCCTCGCGGCGGCGCAGGCGCAAGCCGAGGCCTGGGCGGCGGCGCCGCCGGCCGACCCCGTGATCGCGGCGGGGTCCACCGGCTCCACCCCCGCGACCGCGCTGCTGCTGGAGGCGATCGCCCGGCTGCCCGGCGGGGCGGTGGTGCTGCCCGGTTGGGATCCGCGCCTGCCCCGGGACGTCTGGGAGGCGTTGATTTCGGGCGCCGCGCCGGAGCATCCTCATGCTCGGCTGGCGGAGCTGGTCCACGGGCTCGGCGCCGGGCCCCGGGACCCCAGGCCCTGGTTGGAAGGGGCGGAGGCGGGGGCCGACGCGCCCCGTCCGCGCTTCCTGTGCGAGGCGCTGCGCCCCGCGCCGGTCACCGACGCCTGGGTCCTGCGCCGTGCGACCCTGGCGAAGCAGGCCGGCCCGGCCGCGGCACGCTGCGCGCTGATCGAGGCGCCGACCCCGCGGGAGGAGGCCGCCGCGGTCGCCGCCGTGCTGGCGGCCGAGGCGCTGGACGGGTCAGGCCGGGCGGCTCTGGTGACGCCGGATCGGGCGCTCGCCCGGCGGGTGACGGCGGAGCTGGCGCGGTGGGATCTGACGCCCGACGACAGCGCCGGCCGGCCGCTGGGCCTGACCCCGCCGGGGGTGCTTCTGGGGCTGCTGGCGGCGCGGATCGGACGGCCGATGACCGCCGCGGCGCTGGCGGCGCTGTTGCGCCATCCCTTGGCCGGGGGCGGCGGCGAGACCCGCGCCGCCCATGCCCGCCAAGCCCGCGCCTTGGAGCGCAGAGCCCTGCGCGGCGGCCCGGCGGAGATCGACTGGGCCCGCCTGCGCGCCGGCTTGGCGCGGCAGGCCGCGCGTCTGCCGGAGGGGTTTTTCGAATGGTTTCAACGCGTCGAGGCGGCCCTGGCGCCCCTCGCGCGGCCGGCAGAGACCGCGGCCGAGGCGGCGGAGCGGCATCTGGCGGCCTCCGTCGCCCTTTCGGGCGGGGCCGACGGGCCCGAGGGCGCGACGCTGTGGCGGGACGAGGACGGAGAGGCGGCGCGGCGCTTCGCCGAGGCCTTCGCGGAGGCCGCCGCGTCGGCCCCGCTCGGCGGCGGCGCTTATGCGGCGCTGTGGTCCGCTCTGATCGGGCGGGAGAACGCGCCGGAGGCGGCGCGCGCGGCGGACCCGCGCATCCGCATTCTCGGCACGTTGGAGGCGCGGGCGGAGTCCGCCGATCTGGTAGTGCTCGCGGGGCTTTCGGAGGGCGTGTGGCCGCCCGCGCCGGAGCCCGATCCCTGGCTCAGCCGCAACATGCGGCGCGACTTGGGGCTGGCGCCGGCGGAGGCGCGCATCGGGCTCTCGGCCCATGATTTCCTGCAGGCGGCCTGCGCTCGACGCGTCGTGTTCGCCCGCGCTTTGCGGGACGAGGGCGGGCCGACGACCCTGTCGCGCTGGCTGGCGCGGCTGAAGACGCTGCTGGAGGGGGTGGCGGAGCGGCCGGAGACCTCCGAATGGGCGGCGATGCGACGGCGGGGCGAGGCCTGGCTGCGCGCGGCGCAGACGCTGGACCAGGGCCGGCCCCAGACCCGGGCGGAGCGGCCCTCGCCCCGGCCCCCGGTCGAGGCGCGGCCCCGCAAGCTGCCGGCCACGGCGGTGGAGGAGCTGATCCGCGACCCCTACGCGGTCTACGCGAGGCGCGTCCTGCGCCTGCGCCGGCTGGACCCTTTGGGCCGGCCGCCGGACGCGCGCGACCGCGGGATCCTGCTGCATCGGATCATGGAGCGCTTCGCCGAAGCGACGCGGGACTGGCCAGCGGAGCGGGCGACGGCGGCGGCGTTGCGCGACGCCCTGATGGCTCAGGCGGAGGCGGCGCTGGCCGAAGACGCGCCCTGGGCGGCCGAGCGGCGGCTGTGGCTGCGGCGGCTCGAGCGGGCCTCGGCCTGGTTCGCGCCCGAAGAAGCCGGTCGGCGGGCGAGAGGGCAGATGCCGTTGCGGGTGGAGGCCGAGGGCGCGCGGGATCTGGCCCTGCCCGCGGGCCCGATGTCCCTGACCGCCCGGGCGGATCGGATCGACCGGCGGGCGGACGGGACGCTGGCCGTCTACGACTACAAGACCGGCGCGCCGCCTTCGGCCGCCGAAGTCGCTGCCTTCGCCAAGCAGCTGCACGTCGCCGCCGCCATCGCCGAGGGCGGAGGCTTCGCCGACGTCTCCGCCGCCCCGGCGGCGCATTTGGAGTATATCGGGCTGACCGGCTCCGGGCCCGGCGGGAAGGCCCAGGCGCTCGACCTGGGGAAGATGCCGGTGGGCGAGACCTGGGAGGGGTTGGGACGGCTTCTGGGGGCCTATGACCAGGCCTCGACGCCCTATGCGGCCCGGCTGCGGCCCAAACGGGTGCGCGACGGCGGCGACTACGATCACCTGTCGCGCTTCGGCGAATGGTCCGACGGGCGGGAGGACGGCGGGTGAGCGACGCGGCGCACGCCCCCCATGCGGCGACCGAGGCGCAGAACGGGGCGGCGCGGCCTGACGCCTCCGCCTGGGTGGCGGCGAATGCCGGATCCGGCAAGACGCGGGTGCTGACCCAGCGGGTGGCGCGGCTGCTGCTGGCCCGCTGCCCGCCGCAAAAGATCCTTTGCCTGACCTACACGCGGGCCGCGGCGGCGGAGATGCAGACCCGGCTCTTCGACATGCTGGGCGGCTGGGCGATGCTGGACGACCGAGCTCTGGCCGAGGCTCTGGCCGAGCTGGGAGAGCCCGGCGCCCCCGACGCCGACCGTCTGGCCGAGGCGCGCCGGCTCTTCGCCGCCGCCTTGGAGACGCCGGGCGGGCTGAAGATCCAGACCATCCACGCCTTCTGCGCGGCGCTTCTGCGGCGGTTTCCCTTGGAGGCGGGGGCGCCGCCGGGGTTCTCGGAGCTCGACGACCGCTCCGCCGCGCGGATCCTGGAGGCGTTGCGCGAGGAGGCCGCCTTGGCCGCGGAAACGGGGGAGGACCCGGCCTTCGACCACGTCGCCGCCCGTGCGGCGGACGAAACCCTGGACGGCGCTTTGCACGCGATCGCCGCGGCGCGGCGACGCTTCGCGCCGGGCATGGCGGAGGCGTTGCCGGAGCGGTTCGGGCTGGACCTGCAGGCGGAGCTGGGGACGCTGATGCGCGACGCCCTGGGCGCGCCGTGGGCCGAGGCGCTGGAGCCGTTGCGGGCGGCGCTGGCGGGCTCCGGCGCGAACGACCAGGCGCGGGCCGCCGCCCTCGCCGCCGCAATGGAGGCGATGCGGCGCGACGATTGGGAAGCGGCCGGGCGCAAGCTGGAAGAGTTCGGCCTGACGGGAACGGGGGCGCCTCGGTCGACCCGCTCCTTCCCCGCCAACGCCGCCAAGGCGTTGCTGCCGGACGCCCTGGCGCGAACCGAGGCGCTGATCGAGGCGGCGCAGGCGGCGCGGGCGCTGCGGCTGGACCATGGCGCTCTGCACGCCTCGCTGGACCTGCATGCGCTCGCGGCGCGGGTGCTGGCGGGCTATGCGGCCGAGAAGGCGGCGCGAGGGGCGCTGGACTTCGAGGACCTGATCGAGCGGGCGACGGCGCTGCTGTCGGAAAGCTCCGCCGCGGCCTGGGCGCTGTGGCGGCTGGACGGGGGGATCGACCACATCCTGGTGGACGAGGCGCAGGACACCTCGCCGGATCAATGGCGGGTGATCGAGGCGCTGACAGGGGAGTTCTTCGCCGGCGCGGGAGCGCGGCCTCGACCCCGGACCGTGTTCGCGGTGGGGGACGAAAAGCAGTCGATTTACTCGTTCCAAGGAGCGGATCCGGGCGAGTTCTCGGCCATGCGCGAGCGGTTCTCCGGCAAGGCGGAGGCGGCGCAAGGGGAAGAAGCGGGCGCGGCGGCCCCTTTCAAGCAGCACGCGCTGCTGCATTCGTTCCGGTCCGCGCCGGCGGTGCTGCGGCTGGTGGACCGGGTCTTCGCCTATGACAACGAGGGGCTGTCCGCCGACGGGGCGGCGCCGCGGCACCTGGCCTTTCATCAGGCCGCGCCGGGGCTGGTGGAGCTGTGGCCGCCCTTGCCGAGGCGCGAGGACGCGCCCGAGCCGCCCTGGTTCGAGCCGGTGGACGCCGCCGCGCCCGAGGCCCCGCATGTGCGGCTGGCGGAGGCCGTCGCCGCTCATCTGGACGATCTGATCCGGGAGGGAACGCCGATCCCGGACCGCGGCGCGCCCGGCGGCTGGCGGCCGATGCGGCCGGGCGACGTGATGATCCTGCTGCGCCGGCGGGGGCGGCTGGCGCCTCTGCTGATCTCCCGCCTCAAGGGGCGGGGGCTGGACGTGGCGGGCGCGGACCGGCTGGACCTGCTGCAGAGCCTCGCCGCGCGGGACTGTCTGTCGCTGCTGCGCGCCACGCTGGATCGGGAGGACGATCTGGCGGCGGCGGAGGTTCTGCGCTCCCCCTTCGGAGGGCTGAGCGAGGGGGAGCTGGAGGACTTGGCGGTGACGCGGGTCGACGAGCCTCTGCTCGAAGCTCTGGCGCGGAGGGCGGAGGCGTTTCCGGCGCCGGCGACGCTGTTCGCGGACCTGCAGCGGAACGCCGACTTCGAGCGGCCGTTCGAGCTGCTGCAGCGGGCGCTGGTGCGTCATGACGGGCGGGCGAAGTTGCGGGCGCGGGTCTCCATGGGGCCGGAGGAGGAGGAGGCGGTGGACGCTCTGCTGGCCCAGTGCCTCGCCTATGAAAGCGCTGAGACGCCGACCCTGCCGGGGTTTCTGGACTGGATGGCGGCGGGCGAGTCGCTGGAGCTGAAGCGCGACATGGCCGAGGCGGGCGACGCCATCCGGGTGATGACGGTGCACGGCGCCAAAGGGCTGGAGGCGCCGATGGTGGTGCTGCCGGACACCGGGCCGCCGCGGGCCCCGTCGCCCGCGCTGCTGACGGACCCGCAGACGGGCGCGGCGCTGTGGAAGGCGCCGGGGCTGGGGGAGGCCGGGCCGCTGGCCGACGCCCAGGCCGCGGCGCAGGCGCGGGAGGAGGAGGAGACGCGCCGCCTGCTCTATGTCGCGCTGACGCGGGCGGAGAGCCGGCTGCTGATCTGCGGCTACGGCGACGACACGAAGGACAGCTGGACCGGCTGCTGGCACGATGCCGCAACCGGGGGCATGGCCTCGGCCGAGGCGGTGGAGACGGCGCCGCCCACGGCCCTGGCGGGGGAGGAGATCGACGCCGTGCTGCGGCTCGCCGACGGCTGGACGCCGCCGCAGGCGATGGGCCCGGCCCTCGAGGCCGCAGAGCCGCCCCCGCCGGCGGCGGTTCCAGCGCCTGGGTCGGCTCGGCCCGACGCCCCACGTCCGCCGCGGGCGGACAGACGGCGCGCGGCCAGCGCTTTGGGCGGGGACGGGGCCGCGCCGGCGCGGGCGGAGACGGCGGAGGGCGGCGCCGCGCCGCTCGACCGGGACCTGGCGCGGCGGCGCGGGGACGCGGTGCATCTGCTGCTCGATCATCTGCCCGCCGCGCCGCCGCCCTCGCGGCGCGAGGCCGGCGCGCGGATGTTGGCGGCGCTGCGGCCGCCGCTTGCGCCCGAGGTCCTGCAGGGCGCGCTGGAGGAGGCCTTGGCGGCGCTGGAGGACCCGGCGGTCGCGGATTTCCTCGGCCCCGACGCGCTGTCCGAAGCGCCGGTGTCCCACGCGCCGGCCCCGGGGCTGCGCGTCTCAGGCCGCATCGACCGGCTGATCGCCGAGCCGGACCGGGTGCGCCTGCTGGACTGGAAGACCGGACCGGCGCCGGAGGCGACGCCGGAACCCTATCTGCACCAGATGGCGGCCTATCGGGATGCTCTGACCAAGCTGCATCCGGGGGCGGAGATCGAGGCCTCGCTCTATTGGACCGGGGCGCGGCGGCTGGACCGGCTGCCGGCCGAAGCCCTCGACGCCGCCCTCGCCCGATGGCTGGCGGAGGAGGCGGGCGCGGCTTGACAGGCCCCCTCCCGCTCCCCACCTTCGCCGCTCCGCGAGGGGTTGCCGCCCCCGCCCTGGCAACAGTCCGAGGAGCCATCCCCATGGCCACCATCGCCGTCACCGACGCGAGCTTCGAGAGCGACGTTCTGAACGCCGACCACCCCGTCGTCGTCGACTTCTGGGCGGAGTGGTGCGGTCCATGCAAGCAGATCGGCCCCGCGCTGGAGGAGATCGCCGCCGAGCTCGACGGCAAAGTCACCGTCGCCAAGATCAACATCGACGAGAACCCCAACGCGCCGTCGAAATACGGCGTGCGGGGCATCCCGACGCTTCTGGTGTTCAAGGACGGGCAGGCCGTGTCCTCCAAGGTCGGCGCGGCGCCGAAGTCGGCGCTGCAGCAGTGGATCGAGTCCTCGCTCTGACACCCTAGGGGCGCGCCGCCATGACCGCGGGCGCGCCCCGACCCCCGGACCCCGGCGGCGCCCCGGCCCCTTTGGACCGCGCCCCGCCCACGGACTGGGATGACGCTTACGCCAATTCCGCCCATGTGCCCGAAGCGCCCGAAATCATCGCGCGGTGGGAGCGGGACGCACCCGCCTTCCGCGACGCGCTGGGGCCCCGCGCCCGGTCGGGCCTGCCCTATCCCGGCCCCCTGAACGACGCGGAGCGGGAGCGGTTCGATCTGTTCCTGCCCGAGGGCGAGCCCAAGGGCCTGACCGTCTTCATCCATGGCGGCTATTGGATGGGCTACCATCCGTCGCTGTGGTCCTCCCTCGCCGCCGGGCCTCTGGCGCGGGGCTGGGCCGTGGCGATGCCCTCCTACACGCTGGCCCCGGCGGCGCGCATCGGGGACATCGTCCGCCAGATCGCGGCCTTCCTCGATGCGGCGGCGCAGCAGGTTCCCGGCCCGATCCGCCTGTCGGGCCATTCCGCCGGAGGGCACCTGGCGGCGCGCATGGTCTGCGGCGCGGCGCCAGAGGCGCTTCTTCCTCGGATCGAGCGCACCGTCTCGATCTCCGGCGTCCATGACCTGCGGCCGATCCGGCGCACCGCCCTAAACGACACGCTGAAGATCGACGCGGCGGAGGCGCTGGCGGAGAGCCCGGCGCTCCTGACCCCCGTCGAAGGCGCCCGCGTGACCGCCTGGACCGGCGCGGCCGAGCGCCCCGAATTCGTGCGGCAGGCGGAGCTTCTGGCCAATGTCTGGGTCGGGCTCGGCGCCGCCACGCGCCTGGTCCTCGACCCCGGACGCAACCATTTCGACGTGATCGACGCCCTCGCCGACCCCGCCAGCCCGCTGGTCGCAGAGCTGTGCGGCGACCCAGGCCCCTAGGGAGACCGCCCGATGCAGTGCTTCTTCGTGCAGATCAAGACCGCCCTCGGCCGGGCCTACGACGTGGCCGACGCCCTGGCCCAGCGCGAGGTGGCCTCGGAGATATACTCGACTTCCGGCGAATACGACCTGATGGCCAAGTTCTACATCGAGGACGAGGCCGATATCGGCCATTTCGTGAACCGCAACCTGCACGACATCGCCGGTATCGAGCGGACCTTCACCACGCTCACCTTCAAGGCGTTCTGAGGCCCCAGGCCTCCGTTGACAGCCGCGGAGCCAGGCGATACCTCCGCCGATGGATGGGCGCGTAGCTCAGTGGGAGAGCACTTCGTTGACATCGAAGGGGTCGCTGGTTCAATCCCAGCCGCGCCCACCATCCGACCCCCGCTTTCCTGGCCGGGTCCTTCAGACTTCGGGCGACACGGCGCCGCGCGCGTCACGCCCGGGTCACCGCCGCTGACGACTCCTGAAATCGCAATGGTCGACGGCGTCGCCGTCCCGCGCAGCGAAACGAGGAGGACCGTCCATGGCCGGCATCATCGCGAGCTCCAGTTCCGTCGAAGTCGAGATCTCGACGGGCGACGAAATCTACGTCCCCGAAACGGTCAGCATCGCCGTCACGGCCGGCCGCGCGATCGACAGCGACAACACGGGGAACAACAACCGCCGCGTCGTCGTGGATGGCACGGTCGTCTCGACGGGCAGCAACGCCATCCGGCTGGCCGACGACGCCTCTGAGCTGGGGCTCAACTTCGTCACCGTCGGTCGAGAGGGCGTGGCGCGCACGTTGAACCTCGCCGTCAACGCCGCGGTCTGGGTCTTCGGCTCGGAGAGCCTGGTGGAGAACGCAGGCGAGATCTCCGGCCTTTGGGGGATCTACGTTCAGGCCTATGACGGCTCGGGGATCATAAATTCCGGCATCGCCTCGGGCGGCACGAACGACGCGTCCGCCTCGGGCATCTTGATGGACGGCTCCTCAGGCGTGCAGGTGCAGAACAGCGGTCTCGTCGTCGGAGCCAACGGCGTGGTGGGGACCGACTCGGACTTCACGCTGCGCAACAGCGGAGAGATCTCGGGCTATTCGCTCGCCGGGGTCGACGCGTCGCAGTCGACGCCGACCGGGGCGGTGACGATCGTCAATTCGGGCCTGATCAGCGGCCTGACGGCGGCCATCATCGGCACCGGTTTCGACGACGTCGTGCGCAACGACGGCCGGTTGGTCGGCGCTGTGGATCTGGGCGACGGCGCCGACGTCTATCGCGGCTTCGAGGACGGCGCGGTGATGGGCGCCGTGCTGGGCGGCGTCGGCGAGGACGATCTGCGCGGCAGCCGCGCCGACGACGCGCTGAACGGCGGAGCGGACGCGGATCAGCTGAGGGGCCGGCGCGGCGACGACGACCTGACCGGAGGCGCGGCGGACGATTTCCTCTATGGCGGCCGGGGCGACGATCTGCTGGCCGGCGGCGGCGCCAAGGACGCCCTGCGCGGCGGGGCCGACGACGACATGCTGCTGGGCGGCGGAGTCGCCGACGAGCTGTTCGGCGGACGCGGCGACGACGAGATGACAGGCGGCGGCGGGGCCGACCGCTACGTCGTGCGGCGCGGCGGGGGCGAGGACGTGGTGACCGACTTCGCCGACGACGCCGACAAGCTGGATCTCTCGGCATTCGGCTTCGCCCGGTTCAACCAGGTCAAGAAGCTGGCGAGCCGCGCCGACGGCGGCGTTCTGATCGATCTCGACGGCGTCGGCGGCGGGTCGGTGCAGCTGGAGGGGTTCGGCTTCAACGCCTTCGACGGGGCCGACGTCATCCTCTGAGCCCGGGTCGGCCGAGCCGGCGACGGCGCCGCGCCTCCGGTTGACGGAGGCGCCCTCGGCGCCGTCTGATCGCGCGCGATCAAAGCAGCGCCCCGGGCTGAGCGGGGCCGTCCTCGGGGAGGAGACCGACATGACCATCCGCATGACCCGCCGCGGCGCGCTCGCCGCGCTCGGCGGAACCGCCGCCGCCGTTACGCTAGGCGCGCCCGCGCTCGCCGCGCAGAAGACCAAGGTGGGGGCGCTGCGCTTCACCTCCCACGCGGCCAGCTTCGTCGCCTTCGAGCGGGGGTATTTCAAGGACGCCGGGCTCGACGTGGAATTCGAGTTCTTCCAGGCGGCCCAGCCCATGGCCATCGCCATCGCCTCGCGCGATGCGGAC
>JBCCPD010000101.1:0-9954 GCA_039025075.1 Pseudomonadota bacterium
GAGTATCTCGACTACGTGCTGACCCGGCTGACGGTCGTAGGCGCGGGATACCTCGCCATCATCTGCGTGATGCCTGAGATTCTGATCTCCGAGCTCAACGTGCCGTTCTATTTCGGCGGCACCTCGCTTCTGATCGTGGTCTCGGTCACCATGGACACCGTCACGCAGGTGCAAAGCCACCTGCTGGCGCATCAATACGAAGGGCTCATCGAGAAGTCCCGTCTCGGCCGCAGGGGGAAGAAACGACGATGAACATCATTCTGCTCGGGCCGCCGGGCGCCGGCAAAGGCACCCAGGCCCGCCGGCTGGTCGAGGAGAAGGGCATGGTCCAGCTCTCCACCGGCGACATGCTGCGGGAGGCCCAGGCGGCGGGCAGCGAGCTTGGCCTCAAGGTCAAGGCGGTGATGGAGCGGGGGGATCTGGTGACGGACGAGATCGTCATCGATCTCATCAAGGAGAGGCTGGAGAACGGAGCCGCCGAAAGCGGAGCGATCTTCGACGGCTTTCCTCGCACGCTCGCCCAAGCCGATGCCCTGGGCGCTCTGCTCAAAGCGCAGGACCTCGCGCTCGATCAGGTCATCGAGCTGCGGGTCGACGACGCGACGCTGGTCTCGCGGGTCGTCAATCGCGCCGAAGAGGCGCGCGCGAACGGCCAGTCGGCACGCCCCGACGACACGGCGGAGGCGATGAAGACCCGGCTTTTGAACTACTACCGCGATACCTCGCCGCTCATCGGCTACTATCACGCCCATGGCAAGCTCGCGCTGGTGGACGGCATGGCCGGACCCGATGAGGTCTCCTCGCAGATCGAGGCGCTGCTGACCTGAGAATCGCTTGCGGGAGGGTTGACGGCCTCCAGGCTCTACCTATAAGTCGCGTCTTCTGATGACGAAGGAGTCGCGCTGGGGCCTTGGCAGTCGGTCGTTGACCGCGTGGCCCCGGATCCGACGACCGGCCCGGGGCTCCAGGTCGGTTTGATCGTAAAGAGTTACGCCGCCGACGCGAGATAGACGCGGTCCGAGCGGCCCTGCGAGAGACTGGAGACGGACCTTGGCGCGGATAGCCGGCGTTAACATTCCGACGAACAAACGGACCCACATCGCTCTGACCTACATCCACGGCATCGGTCGTTCGAAAGCCAAGGAGGTCTGCGAGGCGGTCGGCATCGCCGAAGCGCGCCGCGTGAACGAGCTCTCCGATGCGGAGGTCTTGGCGGTGCGCGAGTATATCGACGGCAACCTCGCGGTCGAGGGCGACCTGCGCCGCGAAGTGGCGGTGAACATCAAGCGCCTGATGGATCTGGGCTGCTATCGCGGCCTTCGCCACCGCCGCGGTCTTCCGGTCCGTGGCCAGCGCACGCACACCAACGCTCGGACCCGCAAGGGAAAGGCCAAGCCGATCGCCGGCAAAAAGAAGTAAGGAGGCCGGCACATGGCTCGAGACAAGCAGCGCGTTCGCCGCAAGGAACGCAAGAACATCACGTCGGGCGTGGCCCACGTTAACGCCAGCTTCAACAACACCAAGATTCTCATCGCCGACGCGCAGGGCAACGCCATTTCCTGGTCGTCCGCCGGCGCGATGGGCTTCAAGGGGTCCCGCAAATCCACGCCTTATGCCGCGCAGGTCGCCGCCGAAGATGCGGGCCGCAAAGCGGCGGAGCACGGCATGCGCACCCTCGACGTGCAGGTGCAGGGCCCAGGCTCCGGTCGTGAAAGCGCGCTGCGAGCGCTTCAGGCGGCCGGCTTCACCATCACCGCCATCCGCGACGTGACGCCGATCGCGCATAACGGCTGCCGCCCCCCCAAGCGCCGCCGCGTCTGACGCAAAGTCTTCGGGGGCCGAGGCCCCCAGCGCCGCTCGGCCCGGCCCGCGCCCTTGCGCGGGCCTCGCCCGTTGCGGAGCGCAGCCATTCCTCGGGAGCCCGCGACGTCGGATCACGTTCGGGCAAGAATGGAGGACCCATGCCATGATCCAGAAAAATTGGCGCGAACTCATTCGGCCCACCGGGCTCGACGTGCGCCCCGGGCCCGATCCTCAGCGAACGGCCACCGCGGTGGCGGAGCCCTTGGAGCGCGGCTTCGGCCTCACGCTTGGAAATGCGCTGCGCCGAGTGCTGCTCAGCTCCCTCCAGGGCGCGGCGATCACCTCCATCCAGATCGACGGCGTGCTGCATGAGTTCAGCTCTGTCGCCGGCGTGCGCGAGGACGTCACGGACATCGTGCTGAACATCAAGACGGTCGCCGTCAAGATGGAGGCGGACGGTCCCAAACGTCTGACCCTGCGCGGCGAAGGCCCGGGCGAGGTGACGGCCGGACAAATCTCCGAGTCCGCGGGGATCGAGATCCTCAACCCCGAGCACGTCATCTGCCACCTCGACGACGGCGCCTCCCTGCACATGGAGCTCACGGTCGAGACCGGCAAAGGCTACGTCGCCGCCGACAAGGCCAAGACCGAGGACAGCCCCATCGGTCTGATCCCCGTCGACTCGCTCTTCAGCCCGGTCAAGAAGGTCTCCTACAAGGTCGAGCCGACACGCGAGGGTCAGGTTCTCGACTACGACAAGCTCACCTTGAGCGTGGAGACCGACGGATCCGTCACGCCTGAGGATGCGGTCGCCTACGCCGCCCGCATTCTGCAGGATCAGCTCTCCGTCTTCGTCAACTTCGAAGAACCGGAGAGCGCGGGCCGCAAGGAAGAGGACGCGGAGATCGGCTTTAACCCGCTCCTCCTCAAGAAGGTGGACGAGCTGGAGCTGTCGGTGCGCTCGGCCAACTGCCTGAAGAACGATAACATCGTCTACATCGGCGATCTCATTCAAAAGACCGAGGCGGAGATGCTCCGCACGCCGAACTTCGGCCGCAAGAGCCTCAACGAGATCAAGGAGGTCCTCACCCAGATGGGCCTCCATCTTGGCATGGACGTGACGGATTGGCCGCCCGAGAACATCGAAGATCTGGCCCGCAAATACGAAGACCAGTTCTGATCTTTCGTCGGGGGCGGCGCGCCGCCCCCGGCCGCACGACCCGGGGCCGCCAGGCCTCCAAGGAGGGTCGCCTCGCCGCAAGGCGCCCCGGACAAAGCATAAACTTCTGATCGGAGACCGAAGAAATGCGCCACGGACACGGCTACCGCAAGCTGAACCGCACCCATGAGCATCGCAAGGCGATGTTCGCCAACATGGCCTGCTCGCTGATCGAGCATGAGCAGATCAAGACGACCCTGCCCAAGGCCAAGGAGATGAAGCGGATCATCGACAAGCTGATCACGCTCGGCAAGCGGGGCGACCTGCACGCCCGCCGGCTCGCCGCCTCCAAGATCCGTCAGGACGCGGCGGTCAAGAAGCTGTTCGAGGTTCTCGGCCCGCGCTATGCGGAACGGTCCGGCGGCTACGCCCGCGTTCTAAGAGCCGGCTTCCGTTACGGCGACATGGCGCCGATGGCCATCATCGAGCTGGTGGAGCGCGACGCCGACGCCAAGGGCAAAGCGGATCGCGAACGCGTGGCTGCCGAAGAGGCGCTCGACGCCGACGCGTGAGCACCGCTCGGCCGTCCGGCGCAAGGGCGGCCCGCGCACGGCCCCTTCCTATCCGCGCAAGGCGACCTTACCTTGGCGCAGGAAGGGACCGCCATGGCTCGTATCGCGATGCACCGCCCGGCGTCAGACCAGGAAGGTCGTCGCCCACCAGATGCCGAGCACCGGCAGAACGAAGAGGATGCCGATGAATTGCGCGGCGTCCCGGCGCGCTTCCTTCTTCGCTTGATCGTCCATCTCATCGTACTGGCTCATGCCGGTCTCCGTTTTTCGCGTGATGCCCATCGCGCCTCGCAGCGCCTTCGCCACGAAACGGTAGCGCCCTGGACGTTCTTTCGCCACCGTCGCGGCCGCTCGGGAGGCGTTTTCGCAGGGTTCGTCGGCATTTTGGCGGCTGCTGCGTCGGCGGCCCCGGCCGCCAAGGCGCAGGACGCTGCGGTCCCGGTCGACCGCGCCGAGATCCAGCTTTGGTTCGCGCCCGTGGCCAAACGCGCCGCTCCGGCGGTCGTGAACATTTACGCCCGCCGCATGGCGCCGCGCTGCGCCTCTCCCTTCCAGGGCGATCCGTTCTTCGAGAGGTTCTTTCAGGGCCTGATGTCGCGCGGGCGCAGCGCGCAGAACTCGCTCGGCTCCGGCGTGGTGCTCAGCGCCGACGGGGTCGTGGTGTCGAACCACCACGTGGTCGGCGGGGCCGAGGAGATCCGCGTCGTGCTCGCCGATCGGCGGGAGTTCGCGGCCGACGTCCTCCTTTCGGATGCCGAAAGCGATTTGGCGGTGCTGAGGCTGCAAGGCGCCACCGACCTGCCGCACCTGGAGCTTCGCGGCTCCGCCGGTTTGGAAGTCGGGGATCTGGTGCTCGCCATCGGCAATCCCTTCGGCGTGGGGCAGACCGTGACGTCGGGCATCGTATCCGCGCTCGCACGCTCGCGCGCCGGGCCGGGCGGCGGCGCGGGCTACTTCATCCAGACCGACGCGGCGATCAATCCGGGCAATTCGGGCGGCGCTTTGGTGGATCTGCAAGGACGGCTGATCGGCGTGAACACCGCGATCCTGACCCGGTCCGGCGGCTCCAACGGCATCGGCTTCGCCGTGCCGGCGGACCTCGTCGCGCAGCTGGTCGCGCAGGCGGAGGCGGGCCGCTCCACCCTTGCGCGGCCCTGGGCGGGGATCGCCGGCCAGCCGATCGACAGCGCCCTCGCCGAGGCGATTGGGCTGGAAAGGTCGATCGGCCTCGTCATCGCCGAGACCCATCCCGCAAGCCCCTTCGTCGCCGCCGGGATGCGGCGCGGCGACGTCCTGCTGCGCCTGGGAGGAGAGCCCGTGACCGCAGCGGCGGAGTTGGAGTTTCGCCTCGCCGCCATGGGCATCGGCGCGGCCGCGGATGTGGACTACTTGCGCGACGGCGCGGCCCTCAGCGCGACCGTGCAGATGATCGCGCCGCCCGAGGATCCGCCCCGCGACACGCGCGCGCTCGGGCCCGACACGCCGTTTCCGGGCATGCGCATCGCCAATCTCAACCCCGCCCTCGCCGACGAGCTGGGCGCGCCGCTCAGCGCGTCGGGCGTCGCCGTGGTGGATCCGGGGCTCGCCTCGCGCGTCGGGTTCCGGCGCGGAGACGTTCTGCCGTCGCTCAACGGCGACGCGGCCCCAAACGCCCGGGCCTTCGAAGCGCTGGCGGAGGCTCGCCCCCGCGCTGTGGCGGTGGAGATCCTTCGCGATGGACGCCGCGGGGCGCTGCGGTTTCGATTGTGACCGCGCCGGCGGACCTTTTCGGAGCGCCGTCGCAGCCCCAGCCGGATCCCGAGGTCGCGGCCGCTGCGCCGCGTCCTTTGGCGGATCGTCTTCGCCCCGCTCGGCTGGACGAGGTGGTCGGTCAGGACCACCTGCTGGGCTCCGGCGCTCCGCTCGCGGAGATGGTGGCGGCGAGGGCCTTGCCCTCGCTGGTCTTCTGGGGGCCGCCGGGCGTCGGCAAGACCACGCTGGCGCGTCTGCTGGCCGACGCCACGGACCTCGCCTTCGTTCAGCTGTCGGCGATCTTCACAGGCGTCGCCGACCTTCGGAAGGTCTTCGACGCGGCGGCTCTGCGGCATGAACAGGGCCGCGGCACCCTCTTGTTCGTGGACGAGGTCCATCGCTTCAACAAGGCGCAGCAGGACGGGTTCCTGCCGCATATGGAGTCGGGGGCGATCACGCTCGTCGGCGCGACGACGGAGAACCCCAGCTTCGAGCTGAACGCCGCCGTGCTGTCCAGGGCTCAGGTGCTGACCCTTCGGCGCCTGGACGCCGAGGCGCTGGAGCGGCTGCTGCAGCGCGCCGAAGCGGCGGAGGGACCGCTTCCCGTGACCTCGGAGGCCCGCGCGGCGCTGATCGCCATGGCCGACGGTGATGGCCGGGCGCTGCTGAATCTTGCCGAGCAGGCGTCGCGCCTCGGCCCGGAACCGGTGGACGCCCAGGCCCTCGCCCGCCGTCTCAGCCGTCGCGCAGCTCAGTACGACAAGGCCGGCGACGCGCATTACAACCTGATCTCGGCTCTGCACAAATCGGTGCGCGGCTCCGATCCCGACGCGGCGCTCTACTGGCTCGCGCGGATGCTGGAGGGAGGCGAGGACCCACGCTACCTGGCCCGCCGCATCACCCGCATGGCGGTGGAGGATGTCGGCCTCGCGGATCCGCAGGCCCTGCGCGTCGCCCTCGACTCGTGGGAGACCTACGAACGGCTCGGCTCTCCCGAGGGCGAGCTGGCGATCGCGGAGGCGGTGGTGCACATGGCCCTCGCGCCCCGCTCCAACGCGGTCTACGCGGCCTGGAAAGGCGCCCAGGCGCTCGCCAAGAAGACCGGGTCCGCGCCGCCGCCCAAGCATATCCTCAACGCGCCGACGAAGCTGATGAAGTCGGAGGGCTATGGGGAAGGCTACGCCTACGACCACGACGCCGAGGACGGGTTTTCGGGACAGAACTATTTTCCCGAAGGCGTGGCGCGGCCGGAGCTTTATCGGCCGGCCGAGCGCGGGTTCGAGCGGGAGCTCGGCAAGCGGGTGGAGTACTTCGCCAGATTGCGCGCCAAGCGCGCCTCGGGCGAGGACTGACCTCGCCCGAGGCGCGGTTCGAGGCCGTCAGACGAACTCGAACATGCCCTCGTTGATCTCCTCGCGCGACAGGCCGTCGAAGATCACGGTGGTGCCGCCGAAGCGCACGGCGCCGTCGCCGCCGACGGTGGCGAGGTCGAGATCCTCGAACTGGTTGACGCCGCGGGTGTTTATCACGACCTCGTCGCCGTTGCGGAAGTCCCGGATCACGTCGCGGCCCTGCTTGCGCCCGTTGTAGACGAAATCGTCGCCGCCGCCGCCGCCGGTCAGCCGGTCGTTGCCCTTGCCGCCTTCCAGGTCGTCCGCGCCGGCCCCGCCGTCGAGCCTGTCGTTGCCCTTGCCGCCGTCGAGGAGGTCGTCGCCCGCCTGACCCAGCAGCACGTCCTTGCCGGAGCCGCCCTCGCCCTGATCGTCGCCGTCGCCCAGACGCATGGTGTCGTTGCCGCCCATGCCGAAGATCACGTCGTCGCCGTCGCCCAGCAATCGGTAGTCGTCGTTGCCGCGCAGCAGCTTGTCGAACGACTTTTCGTTGTCCCGGTCGGTGGAGGTGCGGGAGATCTTGAAGAGCTCGCGCGCGGTCATGTTGAACTTGGCGTCGAGGAAGAAGCGGCCCTGGCTTTCCTGATAGCCGGTGATGCGGCCGGAATTCGGGGCGGTGATGGTATGGCCGGACTGGGTGATGTCGGCGTATTCGAGGTTGCGGCCCGTGTAGGTCGGGTTCGCCGCGCCGCGGTCGAAATACTCCAGGCCCCAGCGGGTCCTCGACGTCTCCGTGTCGTTGGAGCGGCGGCTGAAATCGGAGGCCTGAAGGCCGAAGAAGATGTCGTCGGTGAAGTCGAGATCTTCGTTGAGGTTGGTGCGTATGCGCAGGCTCATGGCGTCGTCCGTCCTGTTTCAATCGACGCGGACCCTCGCCGCGCAGCTTCCCGTTGTAGCGGCATGAACGTCGCATGCAAGAGACTGCGGATGACCCTTTTTCACGTTTGCGGACCGGGGGCCGCGGCCGCGGCGCGGGGCGGCGCGCGGCCGCGTTTGCGGGCGGTCCGAGCCTGACGGGCGCGACGCCGCTTGACCCGTCGACTGGACGCCGCAAGAAGGCGGCATGACGGTGCTTCAGGTGGCTCTCGGCGGCGCGATCGGCGCCGCGCTGCGCTGGTGGCTGGCCGGCGCGACGGTGCGCTGGCTCGGCCATGGGTTCCCTTGGGGGACGTTCGCGGTGAATGTGATCGGCTCGCTGGTCATGGGGCTCGCCGCGGCGGTTCTGATGGAACGCATGCACGGCGACTGGGGCCGTTTCGCGCCGTTCCTGATGACCGGAGTGCTGGGCGGGTTCACGACCTTCTCGGCCTTCTCGCTCGACGCGCTGTTTCTGATCGAGCGGGGGCGGCATGCGGCGGCGGCGGCCTACATGGGCGGCTCGGTGCTGGCCTGCGTGCTGGCGCTGTGGCTGGGGCTGACGCTGGCGAGAGGGGTGCTCTGATGCCGGGCGTGCAGGTGGTGACGGTCGGCGAGGACGAGGGGGATCAGCGGCTCGACCGCTGGCTGCGCAGGCGCTGGCCGCAGCTGGGCCAGGGGCGCATCGAGAAGATGCTTAGGAAGGGCGAGCTGCGGGTGGACGGGGCGCGGGCCAAGGCCTCGACCCGGCTGGAGCCGGGGCAGTCCGTGCGGGTGCCGCCGATCCCGGACGGGGAGGCGCCGCGTCCGGCCGCGCCGAGGTCCGTGCCAGAGGCGGAGGCCGAGGCGATCCGGGCGGCGGTGATCTGGCGGGACGATCATGTGATCGCGCTGAACAAGCCGCCGGGGCTGCCGGTTCAGGGCGGCTCGGGCCAGTCGCACCGGCATGTGGCGGGGCTGGCCGAGGCGCTGACCTTCGGGCGGGAGGAGCCGCCGAAGCTGGTGCATCGGCTGGACAAGGACACCTCGGGTCTGCTGCTGCTGGCGCGGTCCGCGAATGCGGCGCGGGCGCTGGCGGCGGCGTTTCAGCGGCGGGAGACGGTGAAGCTTTATTGGGCCGCCGTGGCGGGGGTTCCCTCGCCGAAGGCCGGGACGATCCGCTGGGGGTTGGTGAAGGCCGCCGGCGGCGGCGCCGGGGCGGGGGAGAAGATGCAGGCGGTGCATCCCTCGGCCGTGAAGGACACGCCCGGGGCGAAGCGGGCGACGACGGACTTTGCGGTGATCGAGGCGGCGGGGCGGCGGGCGGCCTGGGCGGCTTTGCGGCCGATCACGGGGCGGACCCACCAGCTGCGGGCCCACATGGCGGAGCTGGGGCATCCGATCGTGGGGGACGGGAAGTACGGCGGCTCGGGGCAGACCAACGAGGGGGACGGCTGGGGCGCGCAGCTGGGCGGCGGGGTGAGCCGGAAGCTGCATCTTCATGCGAGGTCGCTGGAGATCGCGCATCCGGTCACGGGGCGGCCCCTGCGGCTCGCCGCGCCTTTGCCGGAGCATATGGCCCGGACCTGGGAGCTGATGGGATGGCGGCCGGAGGACGCGCCTGAGGACCCGTTCGAGGCGCTGGAGGACTGAAGCGAGCGAGGCGTGCAAGGGGTGCTCAAGCTTGCGCACCTCGCAAGCCGCTGAATTCGCTCGGTTATGGTTCTCTTAATGCGTTCTGAGACGGTCTCGGTTCGCGCCCGTCGGCCGCGCGGTCGCTCTCGTGGCGGCTTGGGTGGACAGTCGCGAGGCGGGCGCGCTACCTCTCTGGCGGCGCGAGACGCGCCTCCATCCTTCCCGCTCGAAAGACCCGCAGGCCCCGCTCCCGTGACCCATGCCGACGCGCCGCTCCGCCTCGTCGTCTTCGACGTCGACGGCACGCTGATCGACGGTCAGGCGCAACATGGGACGGCGATGGCGGCCGCGTTCTCTTCGGTCGGGCTGCCGGTTCCGCCGAGGGAGCGGTCCCGCGCGTTGATCGGGGTGTCCCTGCCGGAGACCATGCGCCGGCTGGCTCCGGAGCAGCCGGAGGAGGTGGTTCAGGCGCTCGACGCAGCCTATCGCCGCGCCTCGGTCGCCGAGCGCGAGGCGGGGCGCGGTGAGGCGGCCTCGCCGCTTTATCCGGGCGCGCGGGAGGCGGTGCTGCATTTGGCGGCGCGCGACGAGGTCCTGCTGGGCGTCGCCACGGGCAAGGCCCGACGCGGTCTGGCGCATGCCTTGCAGGTGCATGGGCTGGAAGGGCGGTTCCAGACGCTGCAGACGGCCGACACGCACCCGTCGAAGCCGCATCCCTCCATGCTTTTGGAGGCGCTGGGCGAGACGGGGGTCGAGGCGCGCCATGCGGTGATGGTCGGCGACACGACCTTCGACATGGAGATGGCGCGCGGCGCCGGGATGACCGCGA
>JBCCPD010000102.1:0-9907 GCA_039025075.1 Pseudomonadota bacterium
CCGGTCTGGGCCATCGTCGGCCGCCCGCCGCCGCCCTTGGCCCCGAGCGCCGGCGCCGCCGCCCGCACCAGCGCCACCGCATCCAGCCGGTCCGCGAAGCCCTCGGAGACCCCGATCACGATCGAGCCCTTCTCCCCGTCCCGCGCCGCCATCGCCGCCACGCCCGGGGCCTGGGCCAGCAGCTCGTCCACCGCCGCCTTCATCTCCTTGGGGTTCAGCCCTTCGACCTCGCGAAGGGTCAGCGAGACGTCCCCGACGGTCTCCACCTCCGCAGCCCCGCCCCCGGTCGCGAGCTTCTTCTTGGTCTCCGCCAGCTCCTTCTCCAGCGCCCGCCGCTCCGCCGCCAGCGCCTCCAGCCGCGCCGCGATCTCCTCGGGCTGCGCATGCAGCCGCGCCGAAGCCGCGCTCACGATCTCCGCCTGCCGCCCGGCGAAGGCCTCGGCCGCCTCATGGGCCACCGCCTCCACCCGCCGCACCCCGGCCGCGAGCCCTTCCTCGCGCAGGATCTTGAAGAAACCGATCTCGCCGGTGTTCCGCACATGCGTCCCGCCGCACAGCTCCACCGACCAGGGATGGTTCGCCCCGGGCGCCTGCCCGCCCATGCTCACCACCCGCACCTCGTCGCCGTACTTCTCGCCGAAGAGGGCCCGCGCGCCCGAGGCCCGCGCCTCGTCGATCGGCATCACCCGCGTCTCCACCGGCGTGCAGGCGCGGACCCGAGCGTTCACCTCCCGCTCCACGTCCGCCAGCTCCTCGGCAGTCATCGCCGCCCCATGGGACACATCGAACCGCAGCCGATCTCCCGACACCATGGAGCCCTTCTGCGCCACATGATCCCCAAGCCGCCGGCGCAGCGCCTCATGCAGCAGATGCGTCGCCGAGTGATGCGCGCAGATCGCCGACCGGCGCCCGCTTTCCACGGTCAGCATCGCGCCCTCGCCGACGTTGACCACATGCGCCGCCTCGCCCTCCGCGATGCGGGCGGAATGCACGTAGACCCCCTCGGCCCGCTTCTGCACGTCGAGGATCTCGATCTCCGCGCCCTGATCGGTCACCGCCCGGCCCCGGTCCCCGACCTGACCGCCCTGCTCGGCATAGAAGGGCGTCTGGTTGAACACGATTTCGAAGGCGTCGCCGTTGGAGACGTGCTCCACCTCCGCCCCGTCCTTCACCAGCGCCGTGATCTGAGCGCCCGCCCGCGTGTCCGCATATCCCAAAAACTCGGTGGTCCCGACCCGGTCCCGAACCCCGAACCACACGGCCTCGTTGCCCGCGTCGCCGGTGCCCTGCCAGGCCGCCCGAGCCGCCGCCTTCTGCGCCTCCATGGCCGCGTCGTAGCCGGCCTCGTCCACCTCGCGCCCCTGCCCGCGCAGAATGTCGGCGGTCAGGTCGAACGGAAATCCATAGGTGTCGTAGAGCTTGAAGGCCGTCTCGCCCGGCAGGGCCTGACCCTCGCCCAGCCCGTCCAGCTCCGCATCCAGCAGCTTCAGGCCCCGATCCAGCGTCGCCTTGAAGCGCTCTTCCTCCGCCCGCAGCGTTTCCTTGATCAGCGCTTCGGCCTCGCGCAGCTCGCCGTAGTGCCCGCCCATCAGGTCGATCAGCGCCGGCGCCAGCCGGTGCATCAGCGGCTCCTTCGCGCCCAGCAGATGCGCGTGCCGCATGCCCCGCCGCATGATCCGCCGCAGCACGTAGCCGCGCCCCTCGTTGGTCGGCAGCACGCCCTCTGCGATGAGGAACGAGGCGCAGCGCAAGTGATCCGCCACCACCCGGTGGGAGGTCACCATCTCCCCATCCGCCGCCTGCGCGGTCAGCTCCGCGCTCGCCGCGATGATCGGGCTGAAAAGATCCGTGTCGTAGTTGTTGCGCACCCCCTGCAGGATGGTCGTCATCCGCTCCAGCCCCATCCCGGTGTCCACCGAGGGCTTGGGGAGCGGCGTCGAGGACCCGTCCGCATGGGTCTCGTACTGCATGAAGACGAGGTTCCAGAACTCCACGAACCGGTCGCCGTCTTCCTCGGGAGAGCCCGGAGGACCGCCCCAGACCTCCGGCCCGTGATCGTAGAACAGCTCCGTGCACGGTCCGTTCGGCCCGGTGTCGCCCATGCGCCACCAGTTGTCGTCGTTGTCGATGCGGATGATCCGCTCGTCCGGCAGCCCGGCGATTTTTCTCCAGAGCCCCGCGGCCTCCTCGTCCGTCGCATGCACCGTTACGACGATCTTCTCCGCCGGCAGGCCCATGACCTGGGTGCTGAGCGTCCAGGCCTGCTCGATCGCGATCTCCTTGAAATAGTCGCCGAAGCTGAAATTCCCCAGCATCTCGAAGAACGTATGGTGCCGCGCCGTATACCCGACATTGTCCAGGTCGTTGTGCTTGCCCCCCGCCCGCACGCATTTCTGCGACGTCGTCGCCCGCGCATAGTCCCGCCGCTCGGCCCCCGTGAAGACGTCCTTGAACTGGACCATGCCGGAGTTGACGAACATCAGGGTCGGGTCGTTGCGCGGCACGATGGGGGAGGAGGCGACGACCGAATGCTCGCGCGCGTCGAAAAAGCCTAGGAAATCCGACCGGATCTGGTTGCCCGAGGTCATCTGCGCCTGCCCCTGTGCCTGCATCCCGCGGCGCCTGCCGCGGCGCGGACGGGTGTAGGGCCGGGGAACGGACCGGGCAAGAGTGGGCGGCGGACCCGGCCGCGAAGGCTCAGGTGCAGCGGGCGATCTGCCGCCGATACTCCTCGGACTTGTTCTGCACGTCCTTGGCGACGCCGGTCAGCCAGGATTTCGACCGGTAGGTCTTGCGCCGCCAGCCGGCATGCCCCTCGTGATAAGCGAGGTACTGGTTGTAGGCGTCGTTCATGTCGATGCCGTTCTGGGTGCGGCTCTGGCGCATGTACCAGCCCACGAAATCCGCCGCGTCCCCGAAATCGTCGCGCACCGCCCCGCGGTTTCCGGTGTCCGTGACGTACCAGTCCCAGGTGCCGTCGAGGGCCTGGGGAAAGCCGTAGGCGCTGCTGCGCCGGCCCATGGGGATGAAGCCGAAGGCGTAGCGGCGGGAGGGCGCGGCGTCGTGCTGGAAGCTGCTCTCCTTCCAGATGATCGCCATGGCCACATGGGCCGGAGCGCCCCATTTGCTTTCGGCGCGCAGCACGTCCCGCTCCCAATGGGGGCGGCTGTCGAAGATCGCGCAGGCGTTCTCGACGTTAGAGGGCTGCCGGTCGCTGGCGCAGCCGGCCAAGGCCAGCAGCAGCGCGCCGGCCGCGAGGATGCGACGGGTCATCGGTTCGTCCGCCTGTGATGCGTCCCTGCGTTGGGGACCCTGCTCTTTATGATTGCAGACTAGCGCAAATCCGGCGGCCGGTGAAGCGCTTTGCGTGAAGGCCGGCGCGCAAGCGCCTCAGGGAGCACCGTAAATCGAGGCCCACCAGCCCGCATCGGGCCCGATCATCCCCGCCAGGACCAGCGGCAGGTGGACGAGGGCGACGACGGTGGAGACGACGACGAGACCGGCGATCCGCTCGGCGTTCCGCCCGTAGCGCTCGGCCAGAAGGTAGGAGGTGACGGCCGCCGGCGTCGACATCTGCAGGATCAGAGCGTCGCCCAGCAGCGGCTCGAGCCCGAAGAGCCAGGCCGCGCCCACCGCCGCGCCGGTCACCGGGATCAGCCGCAGGACGGAGGCGAGCAGCGAGGCCCCCAGATCCGCCACGTTCATCCGCGCCACGCTGACGCCCAGCGCCATCAGCATCAGAGGGATCGCCATCTGCCCCGCCAAGTCCATGGAGCGCATCAGAAAAAGCGGCGGCGCCCACCCCGAGAACTTCACGGCGATGCCCAGCGCGAGGCCGTAGAGCACCGGCTGGCGAAAGATGTCGCGGGGCGAGGCCTCGCCCGAGAGCAGCCAGAGGCCCCCGGTGAAGGTCAGCACCAGCTGCACGCTGAAGATCACGACGGCGGCGGCCAGCCCTTCCTCCCCGAAGGCGAAAAGCGCCATGGGCAGGCCCAGATTGCCGGTATTGCCGTTGATCAGCGCGAGCAGCCAGGCCCGCGCGCCCAAGCGGAACATCTTCAGGATGGCCCAGGTGACCAGCCCGGCGGCGAAAAACGCCGCGAAGGTCGCTCCGGCCAGGTCGAGGAACTGCTGGGCGGTGAATTCGGAGCGCGACAGGGCCGCGAAGAGCAGCGCCGGCATGCTCACGTTGAGGGCGATGCGGGTGATGAAGGCGGTTTCGAACGGCTCTCCCGAGCGGGTCCAGAGCCAGCCGAGCAGCCCCACGACGAAGACGGGGGCGGTCACTTCGAGGATCAGGAGCGCCGCGTCCATGCCCGCCTCCGCGCAGGTTGTTCACTTTTGACGCCTAAACCCCTGGGCGGCCGAGGGGAAGAGGGCCCCGGGCGCGGCGCCGTCGGGCGGCGGTTCGTCGCGAGGCGCGGCGCGTCGCTGGACAGCGCAGGGCGGGGCGCCTAGTTTCACGGCATCGATGGAGGCGGGAATGTCGACGCAGGCGATGAACGAATTCGAACCCGGCGAGGCGGGACCGGCGGACCTGGGCCGTCAGGCGCGCTTCCGCATCGGACAGGTCGTGCGCCACCGCATCCATCCGTTCCGCGGCGTCATCTTCGACGTGGATCCCGAATTCTCCAACTCCGACGAGTGGTGGGAGGCGATCCCGGAGCAGAACCGCCCCTCCAAGGACCAGCCTTTCTATCACTTGCTGGCCGAAAACGAGACGAGCTACTACCACGCTTACGTTTCGGAGCAGAACCTTCTGCCCGACGAGACCGGAGAGCCGGTGGACCATCCGCAAGTGCCCGAGCTGTTCGGCGATCTCGACGGCGGTCAGTACGTGGTGGACAGCCTGGCGCGCCACTGAGTGTTTTTCTTTTGGTTCAAACGCACTCGGTTGCGGCCGGGGGCGTCTCCCGTCGTGCGCGAGGCCGGCCCGCCGCGCCGGCGCGCGAGGCGCGCCGATGTCCGCCGAGGCGGACATGCAGGCTCTGCCGAGCCTGCGCGCGGCTTGGCGCTTCGATCGGAGAGAAGCGCGGGGGGGCCGTTTCCCCCCGGGGAACGTTCATGGGGGAGCGAGAATGATTGAGGCGCGTTAGGGGACCTTGCCCGAAGACTACTCGCCCCAGACCGCCTTCAGGGCCCGCATCCAGTTGCCCCGGAAGATCTTGTCGATGAGGGCGTCGCCGAACTGGGCCTCGGACAGCGCCTGTTCCAGCGCCGGCAGGCCGGCGGCGTCGCCGATGGGCGAAGGGATCAGGGCCCCGTCGAAGTCGGAGCCCAGGCCCACACGATCTTCGCCCAGACGCTCCACCAGGTACGACATGTGGCGCACGGCGTCGTCGAGCGTATCCGTCGCCACCATGCGTCCATCTTCCCTTAAGAACCCCGTGGCATAATTCAACCCGACGATGCCGTCCCTTTCGCGGATCGCGTCCAGCTGCTTGTCCGTCAGGTTGCGGGCATGGGGCGTGACCTCGTGGGCGTTGGAATGGGTGGCGACGAGGGGGCCGTCATAGGCCTCGGCCACGTCCCAGAAGCCGGCTTCGGTGATGTGGCTGAGATCCACCATCAGGCGGCGGCGGGAGCATTCGGCCATAAGGGCGCGGCCGGCCTCGGTCAGGCCCGGGCCGGTGTCGGGGCCTGAGGGGAAGCGGAAAGGGACGCCGGCGCCGTAGGCGGTGGGGCGGGACCAGACCGGGCCGATCGACTTGAGGCCGGCGGCCTCCAGCAGATCCAGCGCGCGGAATTCACGGTCGATGGCCTCGGCGCCTTCGAGGTGCAGGACGGCAGCCAGCTCTCCGGCGGCGTTGGCCGCCTCGATCTCCGCCGCAGAGCGGCAGACGCGCAGAAGTCCGTTTCTTTGCAGAGACATGAGGATGCCGGCCATCTGCAGGGCGGGGCCGGCGGCCTCGGCGTAGGAGAGCTCGGGCGGCAGCGGCAGGTCGTAGCCGTCCTTTGAGGTCTCCGCCTCCATGTCGTCGAGATCGAGCCCCTCGTTGGGCACGAAGACGGCGAAGAACCCGCCCGTCATGCCGCCGGCGCGCATGCGCGGGGTGTCCAGATGGCCGGAGCAGCCGTCGCGGAAGAGGGCGACGGGGTCCTCGCCCTTCTGCTCCGCGCGCCAAAGCTTCAGCAGAGCGTCGTTGTGGCCGTCGAAAGAGGGGCGAGAGGCGGCGGCCATGGGGGGACTCCTTGGCGAGAGGGGGCCCCGTGCGAGGGCGGTGGGCGCAGCCTGACCGGGCCGGGCGGCCGTCTCAAGCCCTCATGAGAGGAGGCGGCGCGGAGCCGGAGGCGGCGCGGAACCGGCGGGAAAGCCGCCGAACCGGCGTGCGAAACCGTTGCCAAACCGGGGCGAAACCGGTGCGAAACGCCTCGAAACCGCGCCAAACCGGGGCGGGATCGACGCCGCACGGGGCCGAGACGCGTCGAAACCGGGGGGGGGGTCGACGCCTCTGAATGGCTCGACAGGGGCGAAAACCCCTCGAAACCGAGCGGGAACCGACGCTGGAAAGGGTCGGAGACGGGCGAAAACCCTCGCGGCAGAGGGTCGAAACCGGCCTCCACCCCGGCGAGACGCCCTCGATACGGCGCCCGAATAGTCCTCTGGAGCGCTCAATAGCCCAGCGCGATCCCGTCCTTTCGAGGGTCGGAGGCGCCGATGAGGACGCCCGCCTTGCGGTCCACGGTGATCATCTGCGCGCCGCCGATGGCGGTGGCGGGGATCATGGCCGGGTGGCCTTTGGCCGCGAGCCCCTCCAGCACGCCGGCGGGATGGCCCCGCTCCACCCGCATCTCATGGGTCGGGCCGTCATGGAAGACGCGCGGGGCGTCGAGCGCCGCCTGCGGCTCCATCCCGAAATCGTAGAGATTGGACATGACGCGGGCGTGCCCGTGCGGTTGGTAGGCGCCGCCCATGACGCCGAAGACGCGCGTCGTCAGGCCGTTTTCGCGCATCATGCCGGGGATGATGGTGTGCAGGGGGCGCTTGCCGCCGGCAGCCTCGTTGGGGTGGCCCTGTTCGAGCGTGAAACCCATGCCGCGGTCTTGGAAGAGAATGCCGAATTTCTCCGACGCGAGGCCGGAGCCGAAGCTGGAGAAGATCGAGTAGATCAGCGAGACCTTCATAAGGTCGCGGTCGACGACGGTGATGTAGATGGTCTCGCGATGCACCTGTTCGGAGATCTTGCGGGGATCCGCCATCGCGGTGTCGGGGTCGATGAGCTTGGCCAGGGCCTTGCCGGTGTCCTTCGACAGCATGTGGGCGAGGCGCAGGGCGCAATGGTCCGGATCGGCGATGAAGCGGTTGCGGGCGTCGTAGGCGAGCTTGGCGGCCTCGGTCTCGATATGGGCGCGCTCGACGCCGAAAGGGTCCATCGAGGCGATGTCGAAGGTCTCGAGGATGTTGTTCATCAGGATCGCGGTGGCGCCGTGGCCGTTGGGGGGCAGCTCCACCAGCTCGACGCCGCGGTAGTCGCCTTGGATCGGCTCGACCCAGTCGGCCTCTGCCGAGGCGAAGTCCGAGAGCTCGTGCACGCCGCCGAGGGCGCGCAGGGAGGCGACCATGTCCTCGGCCACCTCGCCTTCGTAGAAGCCGCGGCGGCCGTCGCGGGAGATGCGGCGCAGGGCCTCGGCCTGCCCGGGCGCGCGGAAGATGCGGCCGGGGACCGGCGCGGCCCCGTCGAAGGCGAAGAGTTCGCGCGCGCGGCCCTGGAGGGCGCCGACGGACTGCGCCCAGTCGAAGGCGACGCGGGGGGCGACGGGCACGCCCTCCTCGGCATAGCGGAGGGCGGGGGCGAGCACGGTCTCGAAATCGCGCGTGCCGAAGCGATGCAGCAGCTTGTCGAAGCCGTCGACGGCGGTGGGGATGGTGACGGCGTGGGCCGTGCCCTTGGGCATCTTGTCGTGCCCCGCTTCGCGCAGCATGGCGGCGGTGAGGGCGGCGGGGGCGCGGCCGGAGGCGTTGAGGCCGACGATCTCCTCCCCTTCCTTTTCGACCAGCGCGAACATGTCGCCGCCGAGGCCGGTCATCTGCGGCTCGCACAGGCCCAGCACGACGGCGCCGGCGACGGCGGCGTCGACGGCGTTGCCGCCGGCCTCCAGCATCTCCACCGCGACCTTGGCGCCGAGGGGGTGGGAGGTGGCGGCCAGGCCGTTGGCCGCGAAGACGGCGGAGCGTCCGGGGAGGTGGAAGTCGCGGTCGCGGGGGATGCTCATGGCCTCGGGCCTCGCTGGGTTGGACGACGCGGGGTGGACGTCGGGGTCGGCGGCGCAGGCTAAGCGGCTTTCCGCGGGATGCAACGGCGATCCCGCGGGGCGGAGGCGCGGGCGCCGCGGGCGTGATGGGACGCGGCGCCGGGCCGGCGCGGGCGCGGGGCCGCGCCGCGCTTGCCAAAGGGTCGGGGGGCGGACATGCTTCGGTCATGCTTCGCGTCGTCCCCCCCGGCCCCGCCGCCGTCCAGCCCGCGCCAGATCAGGTGACGTTCGACCGCAAGGAGCTGTCGGCGCTGCTGACCGTCTACGGCCGCTTCGTGGCGGCGGGCGAGTGGCGCGACTACGGCATGACCTTCGCCAAGGACCACGCGGTCTTCGCGGTGTTCCGGCGGGCGGCCGAAAACCCGATCTACCGGATCGAGAAGCGGCCCAAGCAGGCCCGGGCGCAGGGGCAGTATTCGATCGCCGGGATTGACGGTCGGGTGCTCAAGCGCGGGGCGGACCTGCGCCAGGTGCTGCGGGTGCTGGACAAGAAGCTGATCCGCGCCGTCGAGGACTGAGCCCGGGGACTTCAGAGGAAGCGCCGCCTGTCGTCCCTGCTCCGCCTCTTCTGACGGACCCGCGCCGCACAAAGAGCATCAAATCGCGAAGGCTGCGACTGGCGCTGCGGAGCCCGCTCCACGGTCGGCGCCCAGGGCGCTTGGGGCTCGTTCGCGCCGCGGGCGGGTGGCGACATGGGCCGAACATCGCGCTCGCAGGCTTCGCCGGGGCGGCGCGGCCGGCTGGAGACGCAGGGCCAGGACGACGCGCCGGCGACGCGACGCAGGTCGGCCTCGACAAGTTCGAGCGCGTCGCCTAACGCGGATGGCGACTTGCACGGGGCACGGAGCCGACCATGGCGATTATCCGCGGGTTTCCCAAACGCGCCGACGTGCTGGTGGGCACGACGGACAAGGACCGGCTGAAGGGCAAAGGCGGCGACGACGTCCTGATCGGCCGCGGCGGCGACGACCGTCTGCTGGGCGAGGGGGACGACGACACGCTGTTCGCGGACCGCGGCAAGGACCGTCTGGTCGGGGGCGACGGCGCGGACCGGTTCCACATCCTCGACGGGCGCGGGCGGGCCGACGTGATCCGCGACTTCGATCCGTCGGAGGACGTGCTGGACCTGAGCGGCATCGGCGCGCGCCGCCGCGGGCAGCTCGACTTCTCGTTGGAGGAGGACGGCACGATCGTGGTGGCCTTCGGCCCGCACCAGACCCGGGTGCAGGGCGACGTCACGATCGCCGAGCTGCGGCGCGCCATCGACTTCGCCGACCGCCTGAAGGTGGAGTTCGAAGCGCTGGAGCTGGATCGCGACCAGCTGACCGATCTGGTCCGGCTGGACGACGACCGATCCTTCAGGGGCTTCGACTGGGACGGGTTCGGCCTGGTCAACGCGCCGCGGGCCAACCGGATCGACGACAGCGGGCACGCGGCGACCTCCGGCCGCACGGCGGTGTTCTTCGGTCCCGACGAGGCGTCGATCTCGGCCGACGCGCCCTTCGACTTTCATGCGGTCAGCGTCTCCGGCGTCTGGCGCGACGGGATGGAAGTGCGGGTGGTGGGCCTGATCGGCGGCGTGCGCGTCGGGCGGGACAAGATCGTTCTGGGCGAGGCGGGCGAGGTGCAGGTCGCGCGGCTGAACGACGGCGTC